>NZ_JBJJLN010000003.1:0-162730 GCF_046230725.1 Pseudomonas sp. KCJK9000
CCCCTCGCCACTGCCCCGGCCTCGGTGAGGTACGGCAGTCAGCATCTGCCTCTGGGCAATGGCCACATACCGACGGCAAGACCGCAGACGGAAAGGGTTGCATCGACTCATCTCATGGATTGGGCCATGACTTTGCGATAGCATTCGTCACCGCCGACGCCGGACCCGGCGGCTGGCGCAAGGCCAAAAGGGGAGAACGCTGAATGGCTCGGATAGGCGCGGAAGAACGCAGACAGGATTTCATTGAAGCGACCATCAAGGTGATCGCAGAACACGGCATAGCCAACGCCACGACGCGGCGCATCGCGGCAGCGGCAGATTCGCCGCTGGCCTCGCTGCATTACGTTTTTCACACCAAGGAAGACTTGTTCTATGCGGTCTACGAGTCCTTGATCAACATGCCGCAGCGATCGCTGCAGGCTCCGGCAAACGCTCTCCCTGCCGAATCGGTAGGGGAAATGCTGCGCCAGTTGGTCAAGTGGTTCATCGCACACCCCGAGCGGGCCATAACCCAGTTCGAGCTGTTCTTCTGGAACCTGCGCAATGACCCGGAAATGGCAGCGAAGATCTATACCGTTTCCATCGAAGCCACCCAACAGGCCATCCAGAAGGCGACCGGCGATGCGCTGGATCAGGCCGCACTCACCACAGTCAGTCGGCTGCTCATCAACCTTTTCGATGGTTTGCTTCTCTCCTGGACCGCCCACGGCAACCTCGAACGCCTGGAGGCTGAGACAGAAACGGCTTGCCAGGCGGTTAAGCTGCTGGTGGCCAGCTACTGAGACGTCATTCAGATTGCCGTGGTCCGGTGTGACACGGCAATCCGGTATCCATAGGGTCTGACAGACAAACGGACTGTCGCCTCTTCCCACACAAACCCACATACGCCCTGTCATAACGACGCCAAAACCTGGAGTCGTCCGACGCGCAATACCCCCTACCCCAATCCCACCAGGTTCAAATCGTCCCAAAAAAATTGCTTCTCGGTGCATTTTGCACCTTGCCCCGGGTAATCTGTCGTCTCATCATGGTCAAATGATCAAGTCAAAAGATCAGCCCTATAACACAATAATGGGAAGCCCTATGTCCTCGCACACTGCTCTTCCGGTTGAGCCACTCGATATATTGATCATGGGAGCCGGTGTGTCTGGCATCGGCGCGGCCGCCTATCTGCGACGCCATCAGCCTCACAAGACCTTCACGATTCTCGAGTCCCGTGAGCGAATGGGCGGCACCTGGGACCTGTTCCGCTATCCCGGCATCCGCTCGGACTCCGACCTGTACACCTTCGGCTTCGACTTCAAGCCCTGGACCAAGGCGAAATCCCTGGCGGACGCCGCAGACATTCTCGAGTACCTGCGTGAAGCGATCGACGAGCATGAGCTGGAATCCTTGATCCAGTACAAGCAGAAAGTCATCTCGGCGAACTGGCAAACGGATAAGGGCTTGTGGGCGGTGCGGGTGGAGGACGGTCACCTGGGGCAGGCCCGCACAATAGAATGTCGCTGGCTGTTCAGCGCGGGCGGCTACTACAGGTACGACCAAGGATTCAGCCCCCGCTTCGAGGGAGCCGAACAGTTCAAGGGGCAGATCGTTCATCCGCAACACTGGCCAGAGAACCTGGATTACACGGGCAAACGTGTCGTAGTGATCGGCAGCGGCGCGACGGCAGTGACCCTGATTCCGGCGATGGCGGACAAAGTCGCCAGCATCACCATGCTGCAGCGTACGCCCTCCTACATCATCAACCAACCAGCCAATGATGCGATTGCGGCGTTTCTGCGCAAGGTCCTGCCCGAGCAAACCGCTTACTCTCTGACACGCTACAAGAACGCCAGGATCACCCTGGCCTTCTGGGCCTTCTGCCAGCGCTTCCCCAAGCTTTCCCGCAAATTGCTGCTGTGGCTGACGCGCAAGGAGCTGCCGAAAGGCTACCCGGTCGACGTCCATTTCAATCCGCCCTACAACCCTTGGGACCAGCGCTTGTGCACGGTACCTGAAGGCGATCTGTTCAAGGCGATCAGCGCGGGTAAGGCCGACATCGTCACCGACCATATCGAGCGGTTCACCGAATCCGGCCTGTTGCTGAAATCCGGCAAGGCGTTGGAAGCTGACATCGTAATTACCGCCACGGGGCTGAATGTGCAGATGTTCGGGGGGATCAGTCTGTACAAGGACGATAAGCCAGTGGTGCTGAGCGACACTCTCGCCTACAAAGGAACCATGCTATCCGGTGTACCCAACTTCGCGTTCGCGGTGGGCTACACCAACTCCTCCTGGACCCTGAAAGTGTGCCTGCTGTGCGATCACTTCTGTCGCTTGCTGGGTTTCATGGACAACCACGGCTACAACGTTTGCGAACCCCGGGCGCCAGACGGTATCCAGACCCGTCCTCTGCTGGATTTCGGTGCCGGTTATGTGCAACGCGCCTTGGACAGCATTCCGCGCCAAGGGCCAAGCGAGCCCTGGGTGATGTCGATGGACTACTTCCGCGATACCAAACTCCTGCGCCGCGGCGCTGTGGCTGACAAGTGCCTGGCGTTCTCCTCCGTACCCAGCACGCCCCTGCGCGCGAACGTCGAGCTGCAACAACAGGGTAGCCGCGGATGAGCCCCGATCGCTTCTGCGAACTGCCTGGCGAGCGCCCCCTTTGCTATCGCAGCCACGGGTCCGAATCAGCGCCAGCGGTGATGCTCATCGTCGGCCTGGGGCTGCAATTGACCTACTGGCCGCAACCGATCATCGCCGGCCTCGTCGAGAGGGGGTTTCGCGTCATCACGCTGGACAACCGAGACTCGGGCCGGTCGTTCTTCACCGACGTGGTGCCTCCCACGGCCATGCAGCAGTTCTTGCGCAAGCGCACCCCCGGCTATGACCTGGGTGACATGGCCAACGACGTGATCGGGCTCATGAACGGCCTGAACCTGGCAACGGCGCACGTGGTGGGTATGTCGATGGGCGGCATGATCGCCCAGACCCTCGCTGCCCGTTACCCCGAGCGTATCAGGACGCTCACCTCGATCTTCTCGACCACCGGATCGCTGCGCGTCGGCCAGCCGGCGTTGAAATCCATTCGGCAGCTGCTGCGCCGCCCGCCGCGCAGCGAGCAGGAAAGCGTTCGCGACTACCTGGACATCATGCGCCTGATCGGCTCGCCCCTGGAGTGGAATGAGCCCGCCTTCCGTGACTATGCCCTGTTGGCCTGGGAGCGAGGCGGTGGCGAGGCCAGCAACATCGGCACGGCCAGGCAGATCGGCGCGATCATCAATTCCGGCGACCGCACCCAGGAACTGCAACGGATTCGTTGCCGGACCCTGGTCATCCATGGCGATGAAGATCTCATGGTCGCGACCAGCGGCGGGTACGCCACGGCTGCAGCTATCCGTGGTTCCAGCCTGGTGCTGCTGCCCGGGATGGGGCACGACTTCCCGCCTTGCCTGTCCGGCACGCTGCTGTCCCTGCTGGCAGGACACATGCTGTAGCACGATCACCCTTTCAGGGGCGTGCAGCTTGGCCGCCCCTCTTTCCCCCCGAAGGAGGCATTTGACCACAGGTTCAAGCAAAACCCAGAACAACAAAATGCTGGCTTGCGCGAAATGCCAGGCCACACATCACCCGCTCGAGCTGTTATCCACGGCCTGGCGCAAGTGCTCCTCTACTGCCCTTTCAACAATGACAACAATTGAGCAAGAGGTACGTATGGACTTCAAGTTTTTACTCCCCAGCAAAGTTGTGATGGAACCTGGTCTGCGCGAGCGCACCGGTGAACACCTGCACTCACTTGGCCTGGCCCGCGTGCTCATCGTGACCGATCCTGGGGTCAAGGCGGCGGGCCTGCTGGACAGCGTCTACGCCAGCCTGAAGAAGGCAGGCATCGCCTTCGAGGAAGTGTCGGACATCAAGGCCAATCCGCGCAGCGAGGACGTCAATCAGATCGCGCAGCGATACCGCGGCAAAGGTATCGATGGCTTGCTAGCCATAGGCGGTGGCAGTGCCATGGATGCGGCCAAGGCCATCAGCGTACTGCTCAGCCATGAGGGTCGGATCGAGGACTACGAAGGGTCGTTCACGCTCACCCATGCCATCCCGCCTATCGTTGCCATTCCGACCACGGCCGGCACCGGCAGCGAAGTAACCTGCTTCTCGGTAATCACCGACACCGCCCGTCATTACAAGATGAGCGTGCATGATTACCGACTCGGGCCAATTCTGGCCTTGCTTGACTCTCATATCCTCGACACGCTGCCCGCGTCGATTGCCGCCGCAACCGGCATGGATGCCCTGACCCACGCCATCGAAGCCTACACCTGCCGCGTGTCGAACCCCATCAGCGACGGCCTGGCGCTGCATGCCATTCGCCTGATCAGCCAACACCTGAGGCCCGCCGTGCTGGAACCCGGCAACCTGCACGCCCGCGAGCAGATGCTGGCGGCCAGCCTGATCGCCGGCATGGCCTTCGGTAATGCGGACGTAGGTAGCGTGCACTGCATTTCCGAAGCCATAGGTGGCATGTACGACACGCCACACGGCGTGGGCAACGCGATCTTCCTGCCCTTCGTGTTCGGCCATAACCGCGATGCCGACATCATTCGCCACGCGCAGGTCGCCTACGCACTGGGCATCGACCCCAACCTCTCGCCGGCCGAGGCCGCCGAGGCCGCCGTCGGCTACCTGTTCCAGATGAGCAAGGACCTGGGCATCCCCCGCTTCGCCGAGGTGAAAGGCGTGCGCGAGGAAGACTTCCTGGCCATCGCTGAAAAGTCGAAGAAGAACTTCTCCGATGGCAGCAATGCGAAGGAGATGACCGTGGAAACCTACCGTGAAATCGTCGCCACTGCTTACCACTTCGTAGCGTGAGGGCTGCCAGTCATGAGCGAATCAACCCCCAGCGCTTCGCTGAAGCGCACCCTGGGCCCGTTTTCGGTCCTGCTGTTCGGCCTGGCCTTCCTCGCCCCGTTGATCGTCTTCGGCACCTATGGCGTGATCTCGCAGGCCAGTGGCAACACCACGGCGATGGCCTACCTGATCGCAGCGACCGGCGTGGTGTTCACGGCGTTGAGCTATGGCCGGCTGGTCAGGGTGTTCCCGGTGGCCGGGTCGGCCTACACCTATACCCGCAAGATGCTCAGCGCCAACCTCGGCTTCATGGTGGGCTGGGCCGCCCTGCTCGATTACTTCTTCATCCCGATGCTGATCTGGCTGCTCGGCGCGAGCTACCTCAACATGGCGTTTCCAGAAGTGCCGCAGTGGGTGTGGATCGTCGGGTTCATCGTCTCCACCTCGCTGCTGAACGTGCTGGGTATCCAGGTTGCCAACCGTTTCAACGTGCTGTTGATGGTCGCGCAACTGGCCATCATCGTCGTGTTCATCGGCCTGTGCGTGCACTACATCGTCGCGGCCAACGGCCCTGGCGGGCTGTTGTCGGCCAAGCCGTTCTTCAACCAGGATGTGCCCTTCGCCACCAGCATGGCCGGCGCCGCCATTGCCGCGTACTCGTTCCTGGGCTTTGACGCGCTGTCCACGCTCAGCGAGGAAACCCGCGACCCGGGCCGCACACTGCCGCGCGCCATCCTGCTGGTCGCGTTGACCGGCGGGGCGGTCTACGTCGGCTCCTCGTACTTCATGTACCTGGCGCACCCCTCCCCCACCTTCGAGTTCGTGGACGGAGCTGCCTTCGAGATCGCCCGCATGATCGGCGGCGACCTGTTCTTCGCCGTGGTCCTGGCGGGGATCATCATCGCCCACTTCGCCGCAGGCATGTCATTCCAGGCCAGCGTGGGCCGGCTGCTGTACGCCCTCGGCCGGGACAACCAACTGCCACGCAAGCTGTTCGGGGCGTTGCACCCTCGCTACAAGACCCCGGTCTTCAACATCCTGCTCTGCGGCATTTTCGGCACCGCAGGTTTTGGCCTGACGATCGCCACCGCGACGTCCCTGGTCAATTTCGGCGCTTTTCTGGCCTTCACCGCCGTCAACCTCTGCGCGTTGCGGCTCACCTTCGACGCACGCGTCAAGGACGGGGCTGGCCTGCTACGCGGCGTGCTCTTCCCACTCATCGGCCTGGTCACGGCCGGCTGGATGCTGGCCAGCCTGGATAAAGACGCACTGATCATGGGTTGTAGCTGGCTCGCCCTGGGCGCGGTTTACCTCGCCTGCCGGACCAGCTTCTTCCGCAACCCAGTGCCTGACGCGCTGGCGTAGCGGCCACCTTTCAATCGAATGCCCTGACGACAACCACAAGGCAAGGCCCTGGCCTTGCCGTTCAATGGCGAGAATCGACATGCAAACCAAACTCTTGATCAACGGTGCCCTGGTGGCCGGCGAAGGCGAAAACCTCGACGTGTACAACCCGTCCCTGGGCAGCGTCCTGGTACAGACCACCGAAGCCAGCCGTGCCCAGGTCCATGCCGCGGTGCAAAGCGCGGATGCGGCCTTCGATGCCTGGTCGCAAACACCGCCCAAGGACCGGGCGGCACTGCTGCTCAAGCTCGCTGACAGCATCGACGCCCAGGCGCCGGTGTTTGCCCGCCTGGAGGCAGACAACTGCGGCAAGCCGTTCACCGCCGTGTTGCAGGATGAACTGCCTGCCGTATCCGACGTGTTCCGCTTCTTTGCCGGTGCCGTGCGCTGCCTGCAGGGCTCGGCGGCGGGCGAGTACATCCCGGGCCACACCTCGATGATCCGCCGCGACCCGGTGGGCGTGGTCGCCTCCATCGCGCCGTGGAACTACCCCCTGCTGATGGCGGCCTGGAAACTGGGCCCGGCCTTGGCCGGCGGCAACACCGTCGTGCTCAAGCCGTCGGAACACACACCGATGAGCACCTTGAAACTGGGCGAGTTGCTCGCCGACATCTTCCCCGCCGGTGTGGTCAACATCGTCCACGGCTGCGGCGCCTCGGTGGGTGAGCCACTGACCAGTCACGCCCAGGTACGCATGGTGTCGCTGACCGGCTCGGTGCGCACCGGTAGCCGCATCATCGAAGGCACCGCCGACAGCGTCAAACGGATGCACATGGAACTCGGTGGCAAGGCGCCGGTGTTGATCTTCGACGATGCCGACATCGACGCCGCCGTCGAAGGCATCCGCGCATTCGGCTTCTACAACGCCGGCCAGGACTGCACCGCCGCGTGCCGCCTCTATGTGCAGAAGGCGGTGTACCCGGCGTTCGTGCGCAAGCTCGGCGAAGCCGTGTCCAGCATCAAGTGCGGGCTTCAGGATGACCCGGCGACCGAGATGGGCCCGCTGATCACCCAAGAGCACCTGGAGCGTGTCGAGGGCTTCGTGAACCGTGCCAAGGAACTGCCTCACATCGAGGTGGTCACCGGCGGCAAGCGCGCTGCGGGTGGCGGCTTCTTCTTCGAGCCGACGGTCCTGGCCGGCGCCACACAGGAGGACGAGGTGGTGTGCCGTGAAATCTTCGGCCCGGTGGTGACGGTTACGCCATTCGAAGACGAAGCCCAGGCACTGGCATGGGCCAATGAATCGGACTACGGCCTGGCCTCGTCGGTGTGGACCGCCGATGTAGGGCGCGCCCACCGCCTGGCCGCCCGCCTGCAATACGGCTGCACCTGGGTCAACACCCACTTCATGCTGGTGAGCGAGATGCCCCATGGCGGCGTGAAGCTGTCCGGCTACGGCAAGGACCTGTCGATGTACGGGTTGGAAGACTACACCGTGGTTCGCCACGTGATGTTCAAGCACTGACTGCCCACGCCCCAGATAGCCCAGATCATTTTTTCAAGAGGTTTGCATGAACAACATCGAGACGTTCGAAAGGCTCGAGTCCAACGTGCGGATGTACTGCCGTGACTTGCCGCTGGTGTTCGATACCGCCCAAGGCAGCAAGATCCGAGGTGAAGACGGCCGCGAGTACCTGGACTTCTTCGCTGGCGCCGGAGCCCTGAACTACGGCCACAACGACCCGCGCATGCGCGATGCCTTGATCGCGTATCTGTCGTCCAACGGCGTGACCCACGCCCTCGACCTGCACACCACCACCAAGCGCCAGTTTCTCGAAGCGATCGAGCGCGACCTGTTCAAGCCACGCGGCTGGGACTACAAGGTGCAGTTCACCGGCCCGACCGGTGCCGACGCCGTCGAGGCGGTGTTGAAACTAGCGCGCAAGGCGACGGGGCGTACCAAGGTCGTCTCGTTCTATGGGGCTTACCACGGAATGACCGCCGGCGCCCTGGCCGTCACCGGCAACCGCACTCGCCGTGGCCCTGGGCTTTCCACCGACGTGGCGTTCGTGCCGTACGAAGACAGCCCCTACGGCGAATTCGACAGCATTGGCTTCCTCGAGCGCCTGGCCAACGACCAGGGCAGCGGCTCGGAGCTGCCAGCTGCGGTGATCGTCGAGTCCGTGCAGATCCAGGCCGGCGTCTACCCGGCTTCCAACGAATGGCTGCAACGCTTGCGCAAGTGGACCAGCGATCACGGCGTGTTGCTCATCTGCGACGAAATCCAGGCCGGCTGCGGGCGCACCGGCGACTTCTTCGGCTTCGAGCGCTCCGGGGTGGTGCCAGACCTGATCACCTGCGCCAAATCGATCGGCGGCTTCGGCCTGCCGATGGCGATCGTGTTGATTCGCGCCGGGCTGGATGTGTGGCAACCGGGCGATCACATCGGCACCTTCCGCGGCAACCAACTGGCCTTCTTGACGGCCCAGATCGCGCTCGGCTATTGGCGCGATGAGTGGTTCCTGAAGTTGCTGGCCACCAACTGCGCGGCCATGGAGCGCGCGGTCGCCGGTTTCGCGGAAATTCCTGGCGTCGCCTCCGCGCGCTGTCGCGGCATGATCGCCGGCATCGACTTCGGTCGCGGCAACGTCGCATTCGCCAAGGATGCCCAGCAGCGTGTGCTGCAGGCGGGTGTGCTGGTCGACCGCTGCGGCCCGAACGGCGAAATCATCAAGCTGATGCCACCGGTGAACACCCCGACCGACCAGCTTGAAGAAGGCCTGAAAGCCTTCGGCGAATCGGTCGCGGCAGCGTTTAGCCAGTAACTGCACGGGCCTGCGGTGCGGCCTGTATCGATACAGCGCCGCATGCAGGCTCATCGCATGCAGTCGACAACCCGTCCGTGGCAGGAAATCACACCAATGAGCAACGTCACTTCAACCATCCAGAATGACTTGGCTTCATTCATACACCCCAACACCAACCTGGCGCAGCACCAGGAAATCGGCCCCCTCGTGATCGCCGGCGGCGACGGCGTGCGGGTCTTCGATGAGCAAGGCAACGCCTACATCGAGGCGATGTCGGGCCTGTGGAGCGTTGCCTTGGGCTTCAGTGAAAAGCGCCTGGTCGACGCCGCCGTCGAGCAGTTCAGGCAACTGCCCTACTACCACAGCTTCAGCCACAAGACCAACGCCCCGGCGGCGGCGCTCGCCGCCAAGCTGGCCGAGCTGGCGCCGGGCGACCTGAACCATGTTTTCTTCACCAATTCAGACTCCGAAGCCAACGACTCGGTGGTGAAGATGCTGTGGTACGTGAACAACGCGCTGGGCAAACCGCACAAGAAGAAATTCATCTCTCGCCAGCAGGCCTATCACGGTGCCACCATCGCTGCCGGGAGCCTTACCGGCATCCCCTCGATTCATCGCGACTTCGACCTGCCGGCCATCCCTGTTCACCACCTGACGTGCCCGAACTTCTACCGGTTCGCCCGGCCAGGGGAAACGCAGGAAGCCTTTTCGGCCCGCCTGGCGAACGAACTGGAGCGCTACATCCTCGCCGAAGGGCCGGAAAGCATTGCCGCCTTCGTCGGCGAACCGGTGATCGCAGCGGGCGGCGTGATCCCTCCTCCCACTGGCTACTGGGCGGCGATCCAGGCAGTGTGCAGGCGCTACGACATTCTTGTGGTGATCGACGAGATCGTCACCGGTTTTGGCAGGCTGGGCACGATGTTCGGGGCTCAGCTGTACGACATCCAGCCCGACATCATGGTGCTCTCCAAGCAGCCCACCTCTTCCTACCAGCCGCTGGCGGCCGTGGTGGTGTCCGATGCCATCAACGATGTACTGGTGAGCCAGAGCCAGCGCCTGGGGGCATTCGCCCATGGCCTGACCTGCACGGGCCACCCCGTCGCCACCGCGATTGCGCTGGAAAACATCCGCATCATCGAAGAGCGCGACCTGGTTGGCCATGTCCAGCGCCTAGCCCCCATGTTCCAGCGCCACCTGCGCGCGTTCGAAGACCACCCGCTGGTCGGCAACGTCCGAGGCGTCGGGCTGATGGGCGGGATCGAACTGGTTGCGAACAAGGCCACCGGCCAACCGTTCGCCCAGCAAGGTGCACTGGGTGGCTACGTGTTCAAACAGGCCCACAAGCATGGGCTGATCATTCGCGCCCTCTACGACACGATCGCGTTCTGCCCGCCGTTGATTACCACGCAGGGCGACATCGAAGCGATCTTCAGCGCCTTCGAGCGCACGTTGGCTGACGCAACAGACTGGGCCCGATCGCAGAACCTGCGGTGAGCAAAGGCTCTCCCGTGGGGCCTCACATAAAACAACAATCAAGAGGCTTTGAACGTGCGCGAACAAAATGATGAAAGTTTCGAGTTTGATGTGTCCGTGGTCGGGCTCGGTGCGATGGGAACGCTCATGGCACACGCGTTGCTCAAGCAAGGCAAACGCGTGGCGATCTGGAATCGATCACCCGGCAAGGCTGCGTCGCTCGTCGCCGCTGGCGCTCACCTGTGCGACAGCGTTGAAACCGCGCTGGTTGCAAGCCCGGCCACGATCTTCGTGCTCCTGGACAACCACGCGACCCACGAGGTGCTCGGGATGCCAGGTGTGATGCATGCACTGGCCAACCGTACGATCGTCGATTACACCACCAACGCCCAGGACGAGGGACCGGCGCTTCAGGGCCTCGTCAATCGGGCGGGCGGCCATTACGTCAAAGGGATGATCGTGGCCTACCCGCGCAACGTCGGCCATCGCGAAAGCCACAGTATTCATACCGGCGATCTTGAGGCCTTCGAGCAGCACCGGTCGCTGCTTGAAGGGCTCGCCGGCCATACGGTGTTCCTTCCCTGGGGCGAAGCATTGGCCTTCGCGAGCGTGCTCCACGCCCATGCGTTTGCCGTGATGGTTGCGTTCTTCGAGGCAGTGGGTGCGAGCGAACGGTTTGGCCTGTCGGTTTCGAGGACAGCCAGGCTCCTGCTCGACACGTCACGCTTTTTCGTCGCCGACGCACTCGAGGAAGCGGCACGCCGGCTCGAAGCGCAGGATTTCGCAGGCGACCAGGCGAGGCTCGATGTACATGTAGATGCCTTCGCGCACATTGCCCAATCCCTGCATGCACAGGGGGCCTGGACGCCAGTGTTCGACGCGGTATGCCAAGTCGCGCAGCGCGCGGCATCAATGGGCTATGGCGACCAGGACATTGCAGTCATCACCCAGTCATTCGCCCACGACAAAGCGCCTGGGCACTAACCGCGTGATACTGGCCTTTCGGATCGAACCTGAAGACAACAACAATAAAAATCGCTGGAGGATCATATGCGCCGATTTGGTTTTCTACTGGCCGTGTTGACGCTGGCCGTTTTCCTGAGTGCCATGCTTGCCCCCAGGCCTTCTCTCGTCAACCGAGCGGCGGCGCAGCACATGGGGCATCCGATCACCAACATCGGCGAGATTTTCAGGGGATATTAACGAGGTATCACCTGGCCGCTGGCACGCATCCGCCAGCGGCCGCAGGTAATCAATGATCGACCGCACCGCTGGCGCCAAGGCCGGTCTGGCCCCTTACGAACTGGTCGGCGAACGCCGCCCTTTCTGCCTTGGCTCGCGCAGTCCGGTCTAGCCGGGAAACGCCATACGCCACCGCAAACGCCAGCGGCATGGAGAACAGCGCAGGCTGGGTATAGGGGAACAGCGGCTCGGCAAAGTGCAACACATCCACCCACACGAGCTTGGAAAGCACCACGAAGCCCATGGCGCTGATCAACCCCACGTAGCCACCGGCCAACGCGCCGCGCGTGGTCAACCCCGACCAGAACATCGACAGGAACAGCACCGGGAAGTTGGCCGACGCTGCGATGCCGAACGCCAGCGCGACCATGAAGGCCACGTTGATGTTTTCGAACACGATGCCCAGAGCTATCGCCACCAACCCAAGCCCGAGGGTGGCCAGCTTGGTCACCCGCAGCTCCTGCGACTCGCTGGCTGCGCCCTTCATGATCACCCGCGCATAGAGATCATGGGCGATGGCGGAAGCACCCGCAAGCGCCAGGCCTGACACCACGGCCAGGATGGTGGCGAAGGTCACGGCAGACAAAAAGCCCAGCAGCAGGTTGCCGCCTACCGCCTTGGCCAGGTGCATGACCACCATGTTGCCCCCGCCCAGCAGCTTGCCACCCACCAGCCCGCCTTCGAAAAACTGAGGCTGCTGGCTGACGATCACGATCGACGCCAGGCCCAGCAGGAAAATGACATTGAAAAAGTAGCCGATGAATCCGGTGGCATAGAGCACCGACTTGCGCGCCTCACGGGCATCGCTCACGGTGAAGAAGCGCATCAGGATATGCGGCAGCCCGGCAGTGCCGAACACCAGCCCCAGGCTCAGCGACAGCGCGGTCAATGGGTCGGCCAGCAGGCTGCCGGGCGCCAGCAGGCGCTCGCCCAGGGTATGGGTGTCCATGGCCTGGGTGACCAGCGTGTCATAGCTGAAGTCGAACTCGCGCAGCGCCAGGAACAGCACCAGCGTACCGCCTACCAGTAGCAGGAACGCCTTGATGATCTGCACCCAGGTAGTTGCCACCATGCCGCCAAAGGTGACATACAGCATCATCAGCGCGCCAACGATCACCAGGGCGATGTGGTAGTCCAGGCCGAACAGCAGCCTGATAGCTGCCCGGCCCCGACCATCTGCGCCACCAGGTAGAAGCACACCACGGTCAGCGAGCCGATGGCGGCCATGGTGCGCACCTTGCCTTGGTCGAGGCGGTACGAGGTGATGTCGGCGAAAGTGAAGCGGCCCAGGTTGCGCAACCGCTCGGTCATCAACAGCAGCAACACCGGCCAGCCCGCGAAGAAGGCGATGAGGTAGATGTAGCCGTCCATGCCGGAGGTGTAGATGAGCGCGGTGATCCCCAGCAACGTCGAGGCGGACATGTAGTCACCGGCCAACGCCAGGCCGTTCTGCCAGCCCAGGATGCCGCCACCGGCGCTGTAGAAGTCCGCCGTCGAGCGGGTGCGCCGCGCTGCCCACCAGGTGATGCACAAAGTGAAGAGCACGAACACCATGAACATGCCGATGGCATGCAGGTTCAGCGGCTGACGTTGACCCGCGTCGAGCGCAGGCGATGCCAACAGCAGGCCGGAGTGCAGCAACAAAGCCAGAGGCAGTAGTGTCTTCATGCGCCCTGCTCCTCTTCCAACCCGGCAACCAACGCCTGCGTCAAGCGGTCGAACTCGCCATTGGCCCGGTACACATAGAACGCCGACAGCGCACAGAAGAACACGAACAGGAAACCGCCGGCCGCGACGCCGAAGGTCATGTTCGACCCCTCGGCCAGGCGCCTGGCGATCAGCTCGGGCCAAAACGATACCAACGCGATGTAGCCATAGAACGTGGTCAGGATCAGCACGAACAGGCTCAGGGTAAAACGGTTTCTGCGCGTCACCAGTTGCTGGAACCGGGCACTGGCGCGAACACGCGCGTATAACAGGCTGGACATGGGACACCTCGATCAATGTACTTGTTGTTATGGGGTGTGCAGGTGTTGCCGCTCGATCATGGCTCGGCGTCGGCGGTCTGCGCCTCCTGTTGCCGGGCCCACTCGCGCAGGACGAACTTCTGGATCTTGCCGGTGGCGGTCTTGGGCAGCTCCGTGAGCGACACATGTCGCGGCGCCTTGAAATGCGCCAGCCGCTCACGGCACCAGCGGATCAGGTCCGCTTCGGTGACCGTGGCCAGCGCATCTGGGCGCAGGGTGACGAACGCATGAGGGGTCTCGCCCCAGCGCGAATCCGGGCGCGCCACCACTGCGGCCTCGACCACATCAGGGTGCTGGTAGAGCACTTCTTCGATCTCCAGCGAGCTGATGTTCTCGCCGCCGGAAATGATGATGTCCTTGGCCCGGTCCTTGATTTCCACGTAGCCATCCGGGTGCAGCACGGCCAGGTCGCCCGTGTGCAGCCAGCCGTTGGCCAATGCGGCCCGGGTGGCCTCTGGGTTGTGCAGGTAGCCTTTCATCACGGTGTTGCCGCGCACCACCAGCTCGCCAAGGGTAAGGCCGTCGGCTGGAACCGGGCGGCCGGTATCGGTATCCAGCACCGTGGCCTCCTCGAGCATCGGGTGGGCGACACCCTGGCGGCTCATGAACTGCGCCCGGGCCTCAAGTGGCAACTCGTCGACCCCCGGCTGCCACAGGCACAATGTGCTGGGGCCGTAGCTTTCGGTCATGCCATAGGCATGGGTGATGTTGAAGCCACGCGCCTCCATCGCCGCGATGACCGCACTGGGCGGGGCAGCACCGCCAGTGATCACCGATACCGGCACCGGAGGGACACTGGCATGCTCGGCGTGGATCAGCATCGACATCACCACCGGGGCGGCGCTCAGGTGAGTCACGGCATGCTCGGCGATGGCGGCGTTGATCGCATCAGGCTGGACCTTGCGCAGACACACGTGGGTGCCACCGGACAACGTCACCGCCCAGGTATGGCTCCAGCCGTTGCAGTGGAACATCGGCAAGGTCCACAGGTAGACGCTGCGCGGCCCCAACTGGAAGATCAGCGCCCCAGCGCAGGCGTTTAGGTAGGCTCCGCGGTGATGCAGCACCACGCCCTTGGGGTTCCCCGTGGTGCCGGAGGTGTAGTTGATGGCGATCGACTGCCATTCGTTCTGTGGCGCACTCAAGGGTCGCGCGGGGTCGCCCTGGGCCAGGAACGCTTCGTAGTCCAGGTCGAGGGCCAGGTCGGCGCGCTCGGCCTGATCATCGTCGATGCCCACCAGCAAAGGCGGCGCATCGAGCATGGCCAGCGCCTGACTGGCCACGGCACCGAACTCGCGATCGCAGATCAATACCTTGGCCGCGCAGTGACGCAGAATGAAGGCAATGCTGCGCACCTCCAGGCGGATGTTGATGCACACCAGCACCGCCCCGGCACCGGGCACGCCATAGTGGGCCTCGAGCATTTCCGGGATATTCGGCGCCAATATCGCCACCCGCTCGCCCGGCTGAACACCGACCCGCTCCAAGGCACTGGCCAGGGCGCGGCTGCGCTCATGCAATTGACGGTAGCTGTAGCGCCTTGCGCCATAAACCACCGCATCGCGCTGCGGGTACACCTGGGCGGCACGCTTGAGGAACGACAGCGGGGACAGCGGGACATGGTTGGCTTCGTTGGGAGCAAGCTCATGTTCGAGGGTTGGAACCATCATGGCAGGCACCTCATCGACACATTGCTCAGATTTTGCACGCACACACCTATCTCCTGTTCTTGTTGTTATTGCGCCAGGGCGCGTTACAGGCTGCTGCACAGATGGCCGCCATCGACCACGATCTCAGCGCCGCTCATTGCCCGCCCAGCATCGCTGGCGAGCAGCAGCAAGGCGCCGTCCAGGTCCGACGGCACGCTGAAGCGTCGGCTGGGGATACGCGAACGCAACTTGTCACCGGCCTCGCTGGCCAGGAAGGCCTCGTTCAAATCAGTCATCACGTAGCCGGGCGCTAGGGCATTCACCCGGATGCCATGGCGCGCCAACTCCAGCGCCATGGCGCGGGTCAGGTGGGCCAAGCCGGCCTTGGCCGCCAGGTAAGGGCCGACGGCACCGGCCACACGGCAGGCGAGGATCGAGGTGACATTAATCAAGCTGCCCCCCTTCCCCGCCACCACCATGCGCCGGGCGCTTTCCTGGGCCACGGCCCAGGCGCCCTTGAGGTTGGTGTCGAGCACGTGGTCCCAGGTTTGATCATCGCAGGCCAGCAAAGGCTGGCTGTCGCTCACCCCCGCATTGTTGACCAGGACATCCAGTGGGCCGGCGGCATCGAGCACCCGGCAGATGTCCTCACGGCTGGTCACATCGAGGGCAAAGGCCCGCGCCCGCCCTCCAGCCACCTCGATGGCCTCCACCAACGCCCGCAGCGGCGCCTGGCGCCTGGAGGTCACCACCACCTCGGCGCCTGCAGCGGCCAGGGTCATAGCGAAGTGACGGCCCAGGCCGCTGGAGGCCCCGGTCACCAGGGCGCGACGCCCGTCAAGGGCGAACAGTCGGACAAGGTTCGGCTGCATCAGTGGACCTCCAGGCGCTGGTCGAGCAGCTTCTTCGCCAGGCTCATGCGGTGCACTTCGCTCGGACCGTCATAGATGCGGAACGGGCGAATGTCGCGGAAGATCCGCTCCACCACGGTGTCCCCGGTCACCCCGCGGCCACCCAATACCTGGACGCAACGATCGACCACCCGCCACAGCGCCTCGGCGCTGATCACCTTGGCCATGCTCGAATCGACATTGGCGCGCCGGCCCTGGTCGAGCACCCAGGCGCAGTGCCAGACCGCCAGTCGCACCACGTGCAGGTCCATCATGTTGTCGGCGAGCATGAAGCCCACGCCCTGGTGCTCGCCCAGCGGCTTGCCGAAGGCGTCACGGGTGCGCGCATAGTCGCAGGCGATGTCGTGGGCGCGGCGCGCGGCACCGAGCCAACGCATGCAATGAGTCAAGCGTGCGGGCGCCAGGCGCACCTGGGCATAACGGAAGCCCTTGCCGATCTCGCCGAGGACATCGCTCGCCGGGATACGCAGGTTGTCGAAACGCAGCTGCCCGTGACCGCCGGTAAAACAGCTGTCCAGCGAGTCCAGCTGACGTTCATGGATGATGCCGTCGCGCTTCATGTCGGTCAGGAACATGGTCGCCGTGCCATCCTCCATGCGCGCCATGATGATGCCGAAGTCGGCGCCTTCGGCCCCGGTAATCAGCCACTTACGGCCATTGATCAGGTAGTCGTCGCCATCGCGGGTGGCGGTGGTGCGCAGCATTGAGGGGTCCGAGCCGGAGCCGGGCGCGGGCTCCGTCATGGCGAAGCAGGAACGGGCATGGCCCTGGACCAGCGGGCGCAACCAGCGGTCTTTCTGCGCCTCGGTGGCGACCACGTCCATCAGGTGGATGTTGCCTTCGTCCGGCGCATGGATATTCAGCGCTACCGGGCCCAGCGGCGAGTAGCCGGCTTCTTCGAAGACGATCGCCTTGGCCACATGGCTCAGTTCCAGACCGCCCATTTCGCGGCTGGCGTGAGGCGTCAGCAAGCCAGCGGCGCGGGCGCGGGCCACCAGGTCCTGGCGCAGTGCGTCGCTGGGGCCGTGGCTGTCCTGGCGGGGGTCGTTCTCGAATGGGATGACCTGTTCGGCAATGAAGTCTCGAGTCGTGGCCTGCAAGGCGAGCAGTTCGTCCGGGAGAGTGAAGTTCATGGCTGTCCTTGTGTGTTCTTGTCTATCGGAGGAATGGGGTGGTCGATTCGGTTTCAGGGCAAGGCCTTGGGGTTGCTGATCGCCAATCGGGCAACGGTGATCTGGCGCAATGTCTCGACCAGGGTGCGCCGGGTTTGCGGGGCGTCATGGCTGCCCTGGCGAATGGCGCGAGCCAGTTGGCGGCGCAGGTCGGGCAATGTCGACGGCGCGTCATCGACCAAGGCGGCCAGACGCGCGTGTTCCTGATCCTCGGCCTGAGCACCCAAGCGGTTTTCGCGGGCCGCAATGGCCATGGCGTTCGCGATCATCAGGGCCGGGTAACGCAACTCGCCAGGCAGCGCTGGCAGCAGTTGTTCCAGAAGCGTCGCGCGGGCAATCTCGAGCAATTCGTGGGCGTTGGGTTGGGTCATGGCGCTTCGGCTCCGGTCATGTGCAGGATGTCGAGTTCGAGCTCCGGCAACAGCCGGGCTGTCAGTGCCAACTCGAGCGACGGTTCTTCACCGGACAGATGGCGCTGCCCTTGCTGCAAGGCAATCACCGCCCAGCGCAGGGTGGCCATGACTTGCCAGTAGTGGAGCTGACTGCGCTCGATGCACAGCGAGGAGACCTCGTGATAACCCCGCAGGAAGTCTTCCAGCTGGCCGATGCCACCGGCTTCGAGGTCTGGGCGGGTGAAGCGCCAGCAGCGGGCGGTGAACCAGCCGAGGTCCTCGCAAGGGTCGCCCCAGCCGGTGAACTCCCAGTCGAGCACGGCCTCCAGCCCGTCTTCGCTGGTCAGGTAGTTGCCGGTGCGGTAGTCACGGTGCAACAGGCACAGGGTGCTGCTGCGCGGCGCATGCAGCTCGCACCAGCGCAGGCCCCATTCCAGCACCGGATAGGCATCGGCGAGGGTGTCGAGGTAGCGGCGGTAGGCATCGATGGTCGCCAGGGCCGGCGAGCTGTCCGGAACGGACAGGAAGCCCAGCGTGGCGCACGGCGGGCGGACCTGATGCAGACGCGCCAGGTTGGCGCCAAGCTGCGCCGCCAGTTGCACCCGGCCCTGAGGGCCGGCGCCGGCGCTGAGCGCGCGACCGGCAGCGATACCCGGCACATACTCCATCAGGAAGAACGCCCGCCCATGCACGCGCACATCGCGGCACAGCCAGAGCGGTCGTGGCACTTTCACGCCGGCCTGGTGAACCACCTGCAGCACGGCGAACTCCTGTTCACGGTCAAGGCTGGCGGGTAGCGCTGAAAGCGCATCGCTGCGCAGTACCCAGCGCCGGGCACCGGCCCACGGGCCGCCTTCGATCAGCAGCTCCAGCAGCCAGTTTTCCTGGATGGCGCCACCGCTCAGGCGCTTGCGCGCCTGGATGACTACCCGCGTTGCCGAGGCCTGCTCGCGGATGAACTCGGCCAGGCGATGATCGTCAGTCATGGCCGCGAACGTATCGCTGGCCTGGGAAATCGTTGGTGAACTGCTCATGGGTCTGTAGGCCCTGCCTTTGGTTTCTGGGTTGGCACAAGCCCAAGAGCAAGGCCTGGGCCAACTCGTCAAGCGTCAGCCACAGGCCGCATGCAGCCTGGGTTCTGACAACTCACCGATGAGCGAAAGTCAGGCTGCTCGTTGCATATTTGCAAGCTATTGATTCATTATCGAAACATTTCAAATATGAACAGGCCCCGTGATGGATGCTCTTGCCTCCCAGGTCGTCGTGCTGATCAGCCACTTGCAGCGCCCCCAACAACGGAGCCGGCTCGCCCATGTGGTGGCCGGGCTCACGACGGACTACCCCGATACCCGTATCGAAGTCCTCGACACCTCGGTGGCTGAAGCACTGCAAACCGCCCGAGAACTGGAGCAGGCAGGCAAGGTCGATGTGTTCGTCTGCGCCGGGGCGACCGCCGCCTACCTGCGCAAACACCTGACACGCCCGGTATTGGCGATGCGCGTGGGCAGTGGCGACCTGCTACGGGCATTGGGGCAGGCCCGCGAACGCTCCTCCCAGGTGGCCGTGCTCAGCTACAACCACATCAACCACGACCTGCAAGCCATGGCCGCGCTCTTCACCGTCCAGGTTCACCAGGCCGCCTACACCTCCCTGGAAGAGGCGCGCCAGGCCGTCGAACAGGCGGCCCAGCTAGGCTGTCGCAGCATCATCGGCTCGTCGACGGTGGTGGAGCTGGCGGAGCAGGCAGGGCTGCATGGCGTGCTGTCGCTGAGCGAAGAAACCGCGCGCAAAGCGCTGGAGGAAGCCCTGGGCATTCTCGACACTCAACGCGTCGAGATCGCCAAACGGCGGCATCTGAATGCCGTGCTGCGGCATATCCCCGACGGCGTTGCAGCGGTCGACAACCAAGGCGTGGTGCAGTCGCTCAACCCGGCCCTTGCGCAGCTGCTGGACCTGCCGGTTAGCGCAGCGTTGGGCCGGCCGCTGCAGCAGCTGTGCCCGGAACTGGACATGCAGCAGGCGCTGCAGGAAGTCACGGGTGAAGAAAATCGCGTGATGCGGCTCGGCTCGCACGTCGTGGTGAGCAATTTACTGCCTATCCTGGAGAACGGCGAACGTACCGGCCTGGTCCTGACCTGCCAGGACATCACTGTTGTGCAACGTGCCGACCAGCGCATCCGATCCACCCGCCGCCCCGGTGCTTTCACTGCCCGTTACCGGCTCGACCAGCTCAACGGCAACAGCAAGGCCAACCGCGAGATGCTGCAGTTGGCCAAGCGTTTTGCCACCAGCCATTCGACCATCCTGATTACCGGTGAAAGCGGCACCGGCAAGGAATTGCTCGCCCAGGGAATCCATAACGAAAGCCCGCGCCGGCAAGGCCCCTTTGTCGCCATCAACTGCGCGGCGTTTCCCGAGTCGTTGCTGGAAAGTGAATTGTTCGGCTATGAGGAAGGCGCCTTCAGCGGCTCGCGCAAAGGTGGCAAGCAAGGCCTGTTCGAAGCGGCACACCGCGGCACGCTGTTCCTCGACGAGATCGGCGACATGCCGGTTTCGCTGCAAACACGCCTGCTGCGCGTGCTGCAAGAGCGCGAAGTCCTACGCCTGGGCAGCACCGAACCGATTGCCATCGACGTGCGCATCATTGCCGCCACCCACCAGGACCTGCGCAGCGCCATGGACGATGGCGATTTCCGTACCGACCTGTATTTCCGGCTCAACATCCTGCGTCTGCAGACCACCCCGCTGCGAGAGCGCCCTGAGGACATTGCCCTGATCTGCCGGGGCATCAGCCAGCGCCTGCTCGTTCAGGGGCAACCACCGGGAGCTGCAGACATCCCCGCCGCACTGCTGCCGTACCTTGAACGCTATGCCTGGCCGGGCAATGTCCGGGAACTGGAGAATGTGATCGA
Source organism: Pseudomonas sp. KCJK9000 (assembly GCF_046230725.1). Classification (NCBI taxonomy): domain Bacteria; kingdom Pseudomonadati; phylum Pseudomonadota; class Gammaproteobacteria; order Pseudomonadales; family Pseudomonadaceae; genus Pseudomonas; species Pseudomonas sp. KCJK9000. The sequence goes on from NZ_JBJJLN010000003.1 coordinate 20,766, forward strand.
GCGCGCGATGCTCTCGGCACGCGAACTGCTTGAAGAACACCGCGTGAACGAGCAGTACCTGGCACGCGTGCTACCTGAACTTTGCGAAGGCCCTCCCCCTTCACCCGCCCGGAAAAAGTCGTCAGGCGAAACGGACCTGCACACCATCGGCAAGGTCGCGCAACTACGCTATGTAAAGGAAACGTTGGAAAGCTGCCACGGCAACCTCGACGAAGCCGCCCGCCGTCTCGGCATCAGCCGCACAACCTTGTGGCGGCGCTTGCGATCTGCCAACTGAATGAAAGCCCCAACCCCATGTTCAACCCATGACGTCTGGTTGGACAGTCTCAAGGCCCGATACCGTCTAATCATCCGCCAACTTGAATGGCTCGACGTACATCGCCGGGTTGCTAGCGACTTTGTTGTGGGGGGCGCTCAACCTGTTTAGTTAACTGGAGATACTCATTCTGCGAGCGCTTCGCCCTATATCAGATCCGGCGACTATGCGCGGTGTGCTGTATCGTCCGGCATTCTTGCTCAGTCACCTGAGGACCATGCTGATGCAGTCGGAGCAGTCGGAGTAGGACAGTATGGCGCCCGGAGGTGCGTTTTCGCGATGTGCATGTTCAGCCGGTCTGGACGCGACTGACCGCTTTCGACCTAGGCTGTGTGAAAACGGGCTGGAGGCAGTTAACTAAACGCAATGCACACTGGTTCCATCTCTATCTGCGCATTTTCACAAGCACCTACGAGATCTCGCACGCAGTAAAGTCTCCATCCCTTACCCGATCCCCACTTTGCCTCGACAGTTTCAAGCGAAGACTCTTCCTCCTTCGTTGCCCGAGCCCAATCATCGTGCCCGATCTCAACGATCAATTGCGCCTGGTAGACCTTTAAAAATGGAAGCAAGCGTTTCGCCTGCTCTACTTCTATAAGGACAAATTCGGCTGTATCGAGTTGCTGTTTGACATTTTCGACTAGTTCGTGAGCCTGCAATGGGAGTGCATCTAACACTGCCTCCAAGGCTGATCCCGATTTGTCGGCACTTTGGAAGGTGCCGCAGATGATGTTCCCTCCTGCCATATCCTTTTCCCTATCGTGGCTTCGAAGCCATCGTTAACGAACTGTTCGGCGCAGTATTCGACCCTGACACCCGCCTGCCGACATCGAACTTCGTAGCTGGCGCTCACATCAGGGTCCTGAAAGCGCCCCCAACGACTTACGTCATAGACCAGAACCACAGAGAACTCGGACTGACCCACGTCAACGTCTCGGAGTAGCTGCTGAAGAGCCTCCCGACCATCCAGGCTCAAGCCACTTTTCCCTGCATCGGTGTACACCCGGACGATCTCCAGCTCATGCGCTGCGGCATAAACGCGAATCGCATCCAGCTGGTTCTCAGTGGAGTACTGCTGGTGTTCCGTCGACATGCGGACGTAGGCAGCGGCTCTATTGCTGCCCTCTGCCAGGGATAGCTGTGCTCGTCTCATTTGTTGATCGATGCCCCCTCAGCGGCTTGGGGTCTACACCCAGGCCAAGCCGTAGATTGCACTACGCCTACCGGCCTTCGTCAGATGCTCCACAAACGAATATAAATAGGAGCCACAGAAAAATGATCGCGAAAATGGGCAATCCTTTTCCAATCAATGCAGAAATCTACGCCGGCGCCGTAGCCGCTGCCTTACGTACCGAATTAGGCACGTCACATCGCGCAATCAAGATGCTGCGCAATTGGACCGATGCCAGTGAACGCACCGCTAAGCACTGGCTGGCGGGCAGCCATGGTCCCAGCGGCCTTCATTTGGTTGAATTAATGCGGCATTCGGACCATGCGCTTCAGGCAGTGCTTGAATTGGCACAGCGGAACTCGTCCGTGGCAGTGGTCTGGCTTCCCGCTTTGCGCGAGCGTTTGCTTGACGTCGCGGAAATGATCGAGGCTTGCCTGGGGCCTGGCAGCCCTCAATGACAACCCTTTGCGCGGTCTCCCGGTCTCTATTGCTGTAGCCTGAATCCTCCGTGCTCAGAAGATTCCAAGCCATTTAGAGTCTGTAGATTCAACATTTGAAGAGTGCGGGATGCCCAAGGCTAAAAGGCTGGTGGCGGGACTGCGTTTCAGCTGAATGATCGCAGTTAGCCGATTGCTGTCGCTCTCCACAGGCAGCTTTGGGTCGATAACGGCCCTTCACGATCATGGATATCGTCATGCCGACCTCTTCGTTATATTAGGCCTGATAAGCCACAGGTTATCCGAACCTATTGCACCGTTGAGCGAGAAGACATTGACAGAACCGATAGCGATGCCCTCCTCCTCGCCTTTAGTGTCGGCGGAACTGGCCGCCAGCACCCGTGCCGCCGCCGACGCATTCATCGCCGCCGGTACTGCGACCAACACTGTGCGCAGCTACCAGAGCGCCCTTGCCTATTGGTCCGCCTGGCTGCAACTGCGCTACCGACGCGCACTCGGTGATGGCGCCTTGCCCCCGGAGGTGGCGGTGCAGTTCATTGTCGACCACCTTGCCCGACCCGACGGCGCGGGCGGCTGGAGCCACCTGCTGCCAGCGAATCTCGATGCCGCGCTGATCGCCGCCGGCGTCAAGGGAAAACCAGGCCCGTTGGCGTTCAGCACGGTCAGCCACCGTCTGGCTGTCCTGGCCAAGTGGCATCGCCTGCAGCAGTGGGAAAACCCGGCAGAGAGTCAGGTCGTAAAAACCCTGTTGCGTGAGGCCCGTAAGGCCCAGGCTCGCCACGGCGTCTCGGTGCGCAAGAAAACCGCCGTGGTGTTGGAACCGCTGCAAGCGATGCTTGCTACCTGTACTGACGGTATTCGCGGCCTCCGCGACCGTGCTCTGTTGCTGTTGGCGTGGAGTGGCGGCGGACGCAGGCGTTCAGAAGTGATTGGCCTGCAGGTTCAGGACCTCCGTCGCTTGGACGCAGACACTTGGCTCTACGCGTTGGGGGCGACGAAGACTGACACCGGTGGCGAGCGGCGGGAAAAGCCCCTGCAAGGGCCTGCGGCCCATGCACTGCAGGCGTGGCTGGAGGCGGCGCCCGCGCAGACCGGCCCACTGTTCCGTCGGCTGTACAGAGGCGGCCGGGTCAGTAGCACCGGTCTATCAGGCGATCAGGTGGCGCGTATCGTCAAGCGTCGAGCGCAATTGGCCGGGCTTGAAGGGGATTGGGCAGCGCACAGCCTGCGCTCGGGCTTTGTCACCGAGGCCGGGCGCCAGGGAGTGCCACTGGGAGAGGTGATGGCGATGACCGAGCACCGCAGCGTCAATACCGTGATGGGCTATTTCCAGGCCGGCACCCTGCTGGGCAGTCGTGCAACCAACCTACTTGGCCAGGCCCTCACACCTCAAGCGAACGTCAGCGCGCCTTCCGATGAATAATCGCCTCGATCAGTGACATCCTTCATCCCGCACAGTGCACTGAACTCAAAATACAAAGGCGCTCGCCAGGATTTCGAAACCGAACAGGAACTTTGGCTGGGCATCGGTATGAACTGAAACGGTGCCGGCAACGTGGGAAATCCGCAGCAACGCATCGGTGCGCCCGTGGTTCATGAGCTTGCGGAGCACCGGCAGCCCGGCAGGCAAGTCGATAATGATTTCATGGACCCGTCCTCGGATGCTCTCACCGAGGTAGTCGCTAAGCGATGGCGTTCTGCTCAGAAAGGGCGTGAAGAAGAAGCGAGAATCAACACGGACAGAAAAACCGTTGCTATGGGCACTGCGATACCACAGCCGGGAAAGCAACCGATAAAACATTACTTTGAAATAACTGCGTAGGCTACTACGCGTGAAGCCCAACTCACTTAGACACTCCAGAGCCGCGTCAGACATGCAAATGCGAGTATTTGAAATAGGCAATGTTTCAAATTTCTGCCGAAACAGCATCAGCGTGAGCGCAAACACGCACGATCCCCGTTCGCGGATCCCCAGGCAACTGTTGGCGTTATGCAGGCAATGACGATGGCGCCGAAGTAGCCTCGACCTCCAGAATGACACAAACCGTCGATAGACCACATCCACCTGCCGCGGTTGTGTCAAGCTATCCTCACCCCCTCTCATGTCTAATGCCACCCGGTATCGCCGTAGGGTCGAGTCTTCTTCGAACGCGTCATAAAAACTATGAGGTTGAATCAGAACGGGAGGATCTATAGGACCCTCCCCCAACCGCATGGTGTCTAAAATACCCAAACGCTGAAGACGCGCCAGGGTGCTAAATAGCCGCAAACTATGAGCGGCACGCTGAGCACAGAGACCCGAGCGCAAGCTGTCGAGGATCACTTTCAAGCTGGGCACGGAATAACCGCAGGTGGCACATGGCTGACTGTTCCGATCGGGACAAAAAGCCGCGGCATCAGCACATTGCGCGCACAAAGATTTGAGTTCAACCCGATGCCATGGACACCATCGGACGCATCGCAAATGGAAAAAGAGCGAGAGGTAACCTGAGTCAGCGGCACACAGTGGGCAGTACTGCAACTTATCCATGGCACGCGGGGAAAAAAATTGTGCAACGCTGCCAATGAAGTGCGTATTCGCCAGGTAGGGGCGCCCGGGCGCGTACAACCCTTGAATCGTTGCGCTGGCCACGCTGCCGTGGCGCCATCGATGGTCGCCTTCGCCAGGACTGAAGGCCAGCAACAAAGCGCGTGCCGGCACCCCGTTGATGACCGCAGCTTTTTGCACAGTAGCAAAGGCCGCTTCGAAGGGCGTGGGAAACCCATCGGGAAAGAAATAGCCACGGTTATAATGCATCACAAAAAGCCCGTAGGTTGCTTTTTTGCACGGCCTCACTCACCCAGTGAGGATCAAGCTCCATGGAGGTGCTGTCCTTGGCTGCAAGGCTGAGCAGTAGATTGAGTACCGACTCACACAGATGGTCCATGGGAATGTTGTTTGTATAATTCCCGGAAGTACTGGCCGACAATTCGAGCCATAGCGACTCGGTAGCAAGTGCCAAACGAAAACCTGCCGAGAAGGCCTTGGGTATAAAATGCGCGGTATAGCTCGTTCCTGAACCAGAGGGGAACTCGGAGCCCGTATCGTAGGCATTCAATATCACGCCGAGTTCGTCGACCCCACGACAGCCAGGATAAGTCAATATCTCGGTTAAAAACCGTGCGATCAACTGCTGGTCACGACGCTTATTAATCATAGTAACTTGTTCATCGATATGCGGCTGAGCAAAGGCAATCAACGTCATGCAGATGTTCTTCACCTGTAGCAAATTGTAGATATCCGCCAAGTCAAAGTAATCCACCGGCAACAATCTTTGAATCTCATCTATAACCAAAATATATTGCCCAGCCTGCTGCCCGACCAATAATGATTCCACATGAGCTACCAAATGATAGCGCAGATCCACACGCTCCTTTGGATGAATACTTTCAGAATAACAAAGTTCCCTAAGCAAGTTAGGGCGCGAATCTTTCCGCTTCAGCGCTATGTGCAAAACAACATGGCATTCAGGAAACTGTTTTTTTAGCTGCTCGGCCACAAACACAGCGCAGCGACTTTTACCAACCCGTGAATGCCCACGAAACATCACTGCGGAACGTCTCATTGCAACCCGATCAAGACACAATCGCACCGCCCAAATGAACGCAGGCGTGATAATTTGCGCCTGCTTGCTGATTAAGGGATGCGTAATATTCATGATCCACCTCGGTTATCGGCATGCCCAGCTGAGGGAAGACCAGGATATTCTTGACCCGGCTGAAGCAGGTAATCCTTCACCGGTTTTTTCACAGGCACGACGGCGCGCGGCAATGTCGACAGGCTCGGATCCTCGGCCTGCTTAACCAGTAGCGCCCGGTTGGGTTCGTTGTGGCGAATGAAATAATCACAGATCTGCTGACTGGGTGGAAGATCCTCAGTGATAGTCAACGCTCGTTGAGCAATCAACGAATTAACCAAACGTCTAATGTACGGCGTATGCCTAAAGGTCGCCCACCAACCGCAGGCGTGGAGTACACCTATTGCAGCACCATTGGGTAGGAAAGCGTTGACAGCGCGATAATCATGTTCATCAATTTCCACACACAATCTGAGCCCGATCAGATCAAAGTTGGCCGCCAAATGCTCACTGGTATACCTGACCCGATCCAGCATGACGTATGGTCGCCGCCCTTCCGCCAAGCTTCCGCGCACCGTGACATACTTAGTAATCAAGTCGACTTTCAGCCGTTCACGACGCTCAACGGCAATGCGTGGTAGTATGGCAGCTTGATTCATATACTGTCGAATCAAGCCCAACGGCGAAAACATGCCAATACCTTCCGACGGTTCCGTATTATAATTGGCTAGCGCGACGTCCAATGCTTGGATAAATCGTGTCAGATCCAACTGATAATCAACGGCTTTTTCCTGCGCGCCATCTGCTCTGCCATGACGAGGGTTACTACCGGTTGTCGAAGGTAATAAAGCTGTGTGTCGTACAACCTCCGCAAAAAGTCGCTCGATCTTTGCGCGCGTTTCAAAACGTCCGGTTGGCCCCAAGTAATGATGGAAGCCGAAATCCTGCCGCGCTTGAAGCGTAATTTTCTTAGCTATATTGGATAGATGCGAGTCAACACTAAGTACGCTGAACGTGACACCACAACATTCCTCAATCACACTAGAAGGAAAACCAGCATCGACCTTATAGGGAAAATTGGTGTTTTCCAGTGTTTGCGCCTTCCACCCCCCCAAGCTTGCTCGCACAAGCACTTCGCGAACATCACTGGCTCCAGGCTGGCTTCGCAAGACCAATTTGTACGCAAGCACAGCATGGGAATATTGATCAATAGCAGCGAGTAACCACATACGGTCTAACGGAATCGGTAGCATCAAGCCATTTACTTGCTCAACCAACAAAACAAAAAAAGCACTGAGAAAATGGCCATCCAATTCCACAACATCGAACGGTCGCTGCGCGACAAGGTATGGCCGATGCCCGGTACCCGTGACAATATGCGCTCTCGCCTCGGGACTGCCATGCGCGTTAATGTACGAGGCCGGAAATTGGTTGCGCAGAGCGAGAATATAGCGGCGTATGCTCACACGCCCCTGATACTTAGTCGAATACGGCCAACCACGATGGTCAGGGGCAACGGCGTGCAAAATCTGCATGAACTTTTTGGCAAGGAACGCAATTGCGTTCCTCTGATCATCAAGCGTCTGTGCGGAATCTTTGATAACCGCGATCATCTGCTCTTCAACTTCCGGATATATTTTAAGCAAATGCTGAAGACAGCCCGACATCCCTCCCTGCTGGCCACTATATTTGTGACCCGATGGTTTGCGTCGCTCGTAGGATTTGAGATGAATATAGGGAAGCAAAGCTCTTTCGCCAATACACTGGCCTTGGTCATCCAAAGTCAGAAAGCGGGTCGCTAACCGATTAACCTCCCACCCTTTTAGGTGGGTCTTCTGCTCAATTACGCGCAAAGCGTGACCTTCAATGTACATCTGCACTGCAGTGCGACGCTTACAGAACAGCTCCCAGTGCTCCTCGGGGACTGCCGAGGCTGGCAGTCTCGGCCAGTTCCCAGCTTGCACGCTCTGGGGTATCACAACCCGCTTCATGGCCGTTCAACTTTGCAAGACCATGTGGTCTGCAGGTTTGGGGTGAAAGCATCAATCGTTAACTTTACCTGCCCTTTGATTGCCAAACGGCTGAGCCCGCCGACCAACTCCGTCATGTCGAGGTTAGGTAACATCTGCGCCAAACTACCGATAGTACCGGTTCCATTTCGCCCGATGAGTTGAAAAAGAAGCGCTTCTGTTGTGTTGATATCTGCACTCCAGCGCGTCAACGCCACGAAATTTGCCAATCTTAGTAAGGGTATAACTTCATAGTGACGGGCGCTTCGTGTTGACTCATCGAAAAGTCGGTAAAGAGCCCCTGCAGCCCGCGCCAACTCCTTCTGAACTTTCAGTTGCTCATGCGCCTCTAGATCATCAATGTATCCGGACTTCACCTCATGCCACTCGATCAAGCCCTCGGCATTCGTAGCAATCGCATCAAGTTTTACCTTGCGCCCACCTCGCTGATCTGCATTAAATTCATCGCCGCGTGGCTTCCAGAAACTTACTATTGATGAGTCAAACTCAAGATAAACCAACCAATGCGCGACTTCACGATGGCTTTCTAGGATCAAGTCATTATTGGCTTTCAAACTATAAACATGCCAAATGCTGCTGCGGACAGAGCCACGGTTACGCATCTGAGCAATCAAGGCATTGCTGGGCGTCGCTTGCTTCGCGATTTTTTTAGACATATCTACACCCTCAACATAGACTTCATGCTTAGGTAGATATGCCAACCCCTCGCGGAGGTCTTCTATGACGGATGGGGGGCGGATTCCACAATGTGATAATCGCACAGTTGCCCTGCACCCATAATGCCTATTGGGAATAAAAGGTACCGCATAGCGTAAGAAAAACAATAAGCCGCTACGGAATCACAAGCATAGAGGAAGCGACCCGATGAAAACATTATCCATGCCAGGCCCCACACCCTCCCTATTAGACCGTCAAACAATGGGTTATATACGTGATTTCCAAAATTACTATGAAGGTGGCCTTCCCTGCACAGCTGAAGAATTGTGCCTCTATCTGTTGCGTAGCTTCCGAAGTACCCCTACCGAAATCAGTCGGATCATAACCGCGCTCTCTCGCTATCATCGGACACTCGGATTTGCAGATCCCACCCAATGCCCCTCCGCGTTAAGGCTCTGCAGGGAGTTCGAGAAGGTAATATGCTTACAAGCACCCATATCTTCACAGACGACTCCTACATTTCATTGTGTCTCCGAACTGACTAAAATGTTAAAAGGCGAGATCCATCGCCACCGACACGAGCTCAAAAAAGCCCGCGCCCTCCTGAACCAAGACAGAGCACGCCTGATGCATCATAAACTCCTCACATCAGTGCGTAATCGAGCGATATTGCTCGTTTCTTACTGGTACGGATTGGAGATGAATGAGACTTGCGCACTGAGCCTAAAGGACGTGGTGGTGACGCCAAAAAAAATGCAGATAACAGTTCGCCCAACCCCAAAATCGCTTAAGTCGCCGCCCCAGCTTTTGACTATTGGCTATTTACCTCAGCTATGTCCAGTGCGAGCAACTCACGCTTGGCTAGGACTTTCCAAACTTAGCGAGGGACTCCTGTTTCCAGACATTAGAGCAGGCGAATTACTAGCTAACACGCCCGCAGTTAACCTACAAAATCATTTCAGATCCCGAGCAAAGCGCATTACACCTGATGCATTAAAAGGACGGATTATGTGGAGAAACGGATTACTGGCTTTTCTGCTGGATTGTGGATGGTCAGCAGCAGACATCACGCAGTGCTTACCCCAGTATCGGAGAAAGCACATTCGGCATCTTCAAAAGGAGTTCCAAAAACAAGGACGCAATCGACAGGACTTACCAATAGATAGGGTCCTGACGACCATCTTGAGTCATTACACCCGACCAGCAGAAAACTATATATCCTCAAGAACCTAAAGCAGCAATTCTTATTGCGTAGCTGCATGCTTATTCGCCAACTTTTAGTAACAACGCTCCAGCTCAACTAAACCCTCACCTCGAAAGCACCAAGTAAATATTAAAATCCGCGAGCTGACAGGAACGCAAACCATTGAAATGCCGAGATTATCGACTAGCCAGAAATTGGAAGATTTAGTTAAGATGACTCTTCGCTATGATCACGAGGCGTTCGTTTTTCTGATTATCTGGATACCTGATGCTGACTGCCCTGCTGTTCGATCTCGACGGAACCTTGACCGACACCGATACCCTGCATTTGCAGGCATTTCGCCAATTACTCAACGCCTATGACGGCCGCGAACTGACCCAGGAGCAATTTGACGCCCAGGTCAGTGGGCGCGCCAATGGCGCATTGTTCGCTGAATTGTTTCCACTGGCGAGCACAAGCGAGCGCCAGGCGCTTGCCGAGCGCAAGGAGGCGCTGTTCCGCGAACTGTCCACTGAACTGCACCCCCTGCCCGGCCTGCTACGCCTGATGGACCATGCCCGAGCCTGGGACATCGGCATGTGCGTGGTCACCAATGCGCCGCGGCTCAATGCCGAGCACATGCTCAACGCCATGGGGTTGGCAGCTCGTTTCGAGCACGTATTGGTAGCGGAGGAGCTGGCGCGGCCAAAGCCTGATCCGCTGCCGTACCTGACCGGCCTGTTGCGCCTAGAGGCGCTGGCGAGTGAAGCGTTGGCATTCGAGGACTCGTTGCCGGGGGTTGCTGCGGCAAGCGGCGCCGGAATATTCACCGTCGGGGTTGCCACCACGCAGACGCCAGAGCGCCTGCTTGCGGCTGGAGCAAAACTGGTTGTGAAGGATTTCGATGATCCAGCGCTCTGGGCGTTGATCGAAACCCTGCACGGTTGAACCTAGCAATGAGGTCGCCTTGTGTCTTTCATGGAGGCGGCAACCGGGCGCCGCGCAGGCGGCGCTCGACCTTACTGGCAGCAGCGTTTTAGCCAAGCCCACCCATTGACCGCTGTTCAGCCTCTGACGCCGAGCATTCCACGCTCGACGATGAAGTCGATCACCGCCTGCAAACCCTCACCCTTCTTCAGGTTGCTGAAGGTCCAGGGCCGCTGGGGCCGCATGCGCTGGGTGTCACGCTCCATCACTTCCAGCGAGGCACCCACGTAAGGCGCCAGGTCAGTCTTGTTGATCACCAAAAAATCCGACTTGGTGATGCCGGGGCCGCCTTTACGCGGGATCTTTTCACCCTCGGCCACGTCGATGACGTAGATGGTCAGATCGGCCAGTTCCGGGCTGAAAGTGGCGCTGAGGTTATCGCCGCCACTCTCGACGAAAATCACCTCAAGGTTGCCGAACTTGCGCGCCAGTGCTTCTACCGCCGCAAGGTTCATCGAAGCGTCTTCACGGATGGCGGTGTGCGGGCAGCCGCCGGTTTCTACGCCGACAATCCGCTCAGGCTCAAGCGCGCCGGCTTCGGTGAGAATACGCTGGTCTTCCTTGGTGTAGATATCGTTGGTGACAACGGCGATCTGGTAGTGGTCACGCATGGCCTTGCACAGGCATTCGAGCAGTGCGGTCTTGCCAGAGCCGACCGGGCCGCCGACACCGACGCGCAGGGGTTGCTGATAGCTTTGCATGGAGGCAGTCCTCAGGAGCGGAATAAACGGGTGTATTGAGTTTCGTGACGTGATGAAGCGATCGCCAACAGCGGCAGCCCCCCGCCTAGCTGGTCATCAGCCAGCGTCAGGGCCCGGTCCAGCACGCACGGCAGTTCGGCGCCCAGATCCCGCAGAAGAGTCTGCGCTGCCTGCTGGCCGAACGGCACCAGCTTGACCCCGGCCATCACCGCCCCTTCCAGCCAGGCGAAAGCATGGCCAAGGGCGAGTTGCCGAAGGGGTATCTGCCAGTGCGCGGCGAGCCATGCCATGGCGCCCAGCTGGCTGAGTTCAAGGCTGCTGCGCCAAGCAGGCTCCTGACCTAGCTGCCAACCATCGAGCATCCGCGCCAGGGCCGCGCCGCGCTGCTGTTCTTCCAGGCGCAATTCGGCCGTTTCGCGGTTGGCCAGCAAGAATTGGCTCCAGCGAGTGAACGCGTGTGAATCGCCGGCCTCGCAGGCGTGGTACAGGCGCGCCAGCACAGGCCAGTCGAGGCAGGCCAGGGTGTCGTGGATCTGTTCGCGCTGCCAGGCGCAGAAGCTGGCGGTGTCACGCACCCAGCCAGCCTCGACGGCCCACTCCAAGCCCTGTGAGTAGGTGAAACCACCCACCGGCAGGCCCGGGCTGGCCAACTGCAGCAAGCGCAGCAGTGCCAGGTCGCTGTTCATCACCCAGCGAGCACCAGAGCAGCACCGGCCAACATGCCGCCGCCGAAGGCTTTCTGCAGGCCGCTGTGGCGACGCAGCAGGCAACCTACCGCGAAACCGGCCAGCAACAGCAGGCCGCTGACGGTGACGAAGCCTGCGCTGAACATCCAGAATGCGCTCGGGGTAGCTTCAACGCCATGGGCCCAGCCGTGGAACAGGGCGAACACCGGCATGGCCAAGGCCAACACCAATTGGCGGCTTGGCAGCAGGACTGCGGCGGCGGCAACCAGCACCGAGACGGCAATCATGGTCTCCATGCCCAGCACGTCGCCGAACAGGTGGCCGCACACCGCACCGGCGAACATCGACGCCAGGGTGGCCAACGGCAGGGTCAGGTTGCGCCGGGTCAGTGCGGCGAGCACGCCTGTGCCAAGCAGCATCAGCAGGTGGTCGAGCCCGGTCAGCGGGTGCAGCAGACCATCATGCAACGGGTTGCCATCGTGGCCGGGGTGAGCGAAAGCCGGCAACGCGACCATCAACAGTGCAAGGGCGAAAATCTTTTTCATGGTGGACTCCTACGGGGAACGTTTCAGGAATGGGCAGGCAGGCGCACGAAGGGGTGGTCATTGCCATGGCTGTGGCTGTGGCCGTGCGGCGCACTCTGGTAAGCGCCGGCTTCAGGCTCGAAGGGAGCCTGCTCGGCTTGTACCGTCAGGCCCAGGCCCCGCAGCATGTCATCGAGCACATGGTCGTGCTGATAACGCAGCAAGCCCGGTTCGATCTGCAGGGGAACATGGCGGTTGCCCAGGTGATAAGCCGCGCGCGCCAGCAGGTGGGGGTCGGCGCAACGCACTGTCGATACCGCTTCTGGTGCCGCCAGCACACGCACCACTTGGCTTGCGGCATCATCGGTGAGCAACTCGCCGCCACGCAGCAGGTGGCCACGTTCGAGCATCAAGCCAGCTTCACGGCCATCGTCGAGGGTTACCCGCAAGCGGCTCTTGATGCGGCTGTCGACATCCAAGGTGACGCTTGCAGTGACATTGTCGGATGCCTCGATTCGGCGGGTCAGAACAATCATCTTCACTCCTTCAGAACAGGAAATAACGCTGGGCCAGCGGCAGTTCGCTGGCCGGCTCGCAGACCAGCAACTGGCCGTCGGCACGAACCTGGTACGTCTGCGAATCGACTTCGATCAGCGGTTGCAGGGTGTTGTGGACCATGTCGGCCTTGCGCACTTGGCGGCAACCGTGCGCTACGCCAATCAGGCTCTGCAGCCCAAGCTCCTGGTGCAGGCCACGGTCCATGGCGGCCTGGGGCAGGAAGGTCATGCGCGTGGCATGTCGCGCCGCCCCCATGGCGCCGAACATCGGCCGGTAGTGCACAGGCTGCGGCGTCGGGATCGATCCGTTGATGTCGCCCATGGGCGCAGTGGCGATCATCCCGCCCTTGATCACCAAGGCAGGCTTGACCGCAAAGAAAGCCGGCGCCCACAGCACCAGGTCGGCCAGCTTGCCGACTTCCACCGAGCCGACTTCATGGGCGATGCCATGGGTCAACGCCGGGTTGATGGTGTACTTAGCGATATAGCGTTTGACCCGGAAGTTATCGCTGTAGGCGGTGTCCGGTGCCAGCGGGCCACGGCGCAGCTTCATCTGATGGGCCACCTGCCAGGTGCGCAGCACCACTTCGCCCACCCGGCCCATTGCCTGGGAGTCGGATGAGGTCATGGCAAAGGCGCCCATGTCGTGGAGGATGTCTTCGGCGGCGATGGTCTCGCGGCGGATGCGCGACTCGGCAAATGCCACGTCCTCGGCAATGCTCGGGTCCAGGTGGTGGCAGACCATCAGCATGTCCAGGTGCTCGTCGACCGTATTGATGGTGTATGGCAGGGTCGGGTTGGTCGAGGACGGCAACACATTGGCCTGCCCCGCCGCGCGAATGATGTCAGGGGCATGTCCGCCACCGGCACCTTCGGTGTGGAAGGTATGGATGGTGCGGTCGCCAATGGCCGCCAAGGTATCCTCGATGCAGCCGGATTCGTTGAGGGTATCGGTATGGATGGCCACCTGGATGTCCATCTCTTCGGCCACCCCCAGGCAGCAATCGATGGCAGCCGGGGTCGAGCCCCAGTCTTCGTGCAGCTTCAGGCCCACCGCACCCGCGGCGATCTGTTCGCGCAGCGCTTCAGGGCGCGACGCATTGCCCTTACCCAGCAGGCCGATATTGATCGGCAGGCAGTCGGCGGCTTGGAGCATGCGGGCCAAGTACCAGGGCCCTGGCGTACAAGTAGTGGCATTGGTGCCGGTAGCGGGGCCGGTGCCACCGCCGATGAACGTGGTGATGCCACTGGTCAACGCCTCCTCCACCTGCTGCGGGCAGATGAAATGGATATGCGAATCGATCCCGCCTGCGGTGACGATCTTGCCTTCGGCGGCGATCACTTCGGTACCCGGGCCCACCGGCACGGTCACGCCCGGCTGCACATCCGGGTTGCCGGCCTTGCCAATGGCTGCGATGCGCCCGTGCTTGACGCCAATATCGGCCTTGACGATGCCCCAGTGGTCGATGATCAGGGCATTGGTCAGCACCAGATCCATGGCGTGGGCGGCAAGCATCTGGCCTTGGCCCATACCGTCGCGGATCACCTTGCCACCACCGAACTTGACCTCTTCGCCATAGATGGTGAAGTCCTGCTCGACCTCGACCCACAGCTCGGTGTCGGCCAGGCGTACGCGATCGCCCACGGTGGGGCCGAACATATCGGCATAGGCCCTACGCGAAATACGACTCATGCCTTGCCCTCCAGTGGGCCATTGATTTTGCCCTGGAAGCCATACACCTCACGCTTGCCGGCGTAGGCCACCAGCTGCACGGTGCGCGACTGGCCCGGCTCGAAACGCACCGCGGTCCCTGCCGGGATATCCAGGCGCATGCCACGGCTGGGATCGCGTTCGAACACCAGTGCTTCGTTGACTTCATAAAAGTGGTAGTGGGAACCGACCTGCACCGGCCGGTCGCCATGATTGGCCACACTCACGCGAACGGTTTCACGGCCGACGTTGAGTTCGATGTCGCCATCGGCGACCTGAATTTCACCTGGGATCATGCTGGGCTCCTGCTTCAGGTCAGACGATAGGGTCGTGTACGGTCACAAGCTTGGTGCCGTCGGGGAATGTTGCTTCGACCTGCACGTCGTGCAGCATTTCGGCCACCCCTTGCATGACCTGATCACGGCCGAGCACTTCGCGGCCAAGGCTCATCAGCTCGGCCACCGTGCGGCCATCGCGGGCGCCTTCGAGCACCGCTGCACTGATCAGCGCCACAGCCTCGGGGTAATTGAGCTTGAGGCCACGGGCCAGGCGCCGCTCGGCCAGCAATGCGGCGGTGAACAGCAGCAGTTTGTCTTTCTCTCTCGGGGTCAGCTCCATGGCGCTCTCTCAAGTGGCCCAGATGCGCGGCGGGCACGCGGCCAGGCCCAGTACGGCCGGGCGCAGCACGTACCACAGGCGCTGCAGGGTCTGTTGCAGATGTTGGTTGTCGTGGTCGAGCAGGCGAATCACCAGCAGCGAGCCGAGCAAGGTCGCGCCGGCGGGGATATCGAGTGCGTCCAGTTGCGCGCGCACCTGCTCCAGTACGAACGGTGTCGCGGGATAGGCGCAAAAGGTAGCGACCAGCGGATGGTCCGCGACTTTGGCCAGTTGCCCGCCTGCGATTCGTAGACGCTCGTGCAGCCCCGGCTCGCCTGGCAGCTCTATGCACAAGCGGCTGTCGATGGCGCCCTGTTCGAAGCGCTCGTTCATCACCGGGCGCCCCAGGCACAAGGTCTCCCATGCCAACAGTTTGGCACCGAGTTCAAGGGTAAAACGGTTATCCAGGCTGGCGCGGGCGCCGTTGAAAAAGATGCTGTCCTGGGGCAGCCATTCCAGGGTGCTGCCTGCCTGCAGGTGAAAATGCTGAGCCAGGCGCGCGGTGGGGCCGATACTGCGGTAGAACTTGCTGGCACCGGGCATGGTGAGCAGCGCGTGGCTACCCGGTTCGAGGTGAATGTCCAGTTCCAGCCGATCACCTGCGACGATGCCGCCAGGTGGATGCAGCACGTAAACATGACAAGGAGCACCCTCCGGATAGAATGGGCGCTGCACCAAAAGTGGGCCGAAATGCCGACGCGCACCAAGGCGGGTCATGCCCTCACCCTCGACAAAGCGCAAGTGCAGGTACGCGCTCCAGCCGGCGTCTGTTTCCAGTGGTTCGATATGCTCCGCGAGCGACATCCTGCGGCCCCTTGATTTCTGTGGCCTTGCGGCCTTTTTGAGGATCATGCGCCGGCCCTTGGAAGCACGCGGACTGACCACTCGATCAAATTTCGTGGGTGGGATATAGCAGGTTGCGGGCCAACTCCGCAGGTGAACGAAGATGAAAGCTTGCAGGCTATGGCTCTGGCATGGGGCACAGCTGTGATGTGCGCCCATTACCGGGGCGCCTCTTGGCCCTGTTTCAGTGCTGCGCTAGAGTCACGTCACGCCCATCGACCCTGGTACCGCTATGTCCCTATCCCCCGCCATCCCGGTCTTGAGGATTTTTTCTGTCGACAAAGCCAAGGAGTTCTACCTCGACTTCCTGGGCTTTGAGCTCGACTGGGAACACCGCTTCAGCCCAGATTTGCCGCTCTATGCGCAGATTCACCGCGATGGCCTGATCCTTCACTTGAGCGAACACCACGGCGATGCCTGCCCAGGCGCCACCGTGTTTGCCCGTACCCAAGACCTGCGCGCACTGGAGCGCGAGCTGTTGGCCAAACAGTACGGTTACGCCCGCCCTCAGGCCGAACGCGTGGACTGGGGCCTGCAAATGCAGGTGCGCGACCCGTTCGGCAACCTGTTGCGCTTTTGCCAGCAGATCGATGAGCAGGCCGCCCAATGAGAGCCATGAGCAAGCGCGTTCTGGCGCGCCTGGAGCGCGAACTGGTCGCCTGTCTGACTGATGCCTGCGAAACGGCCAAGACCGAGATCGTCGGGTTCAGCTGGCTGACCCATCGGCTCGATCCAAACGATATTCCAGCAAGCCTTCGCGTCACTTGGGTGTTCGAGTACGAGGCCGACAAAGCAGCGGCGCTGGCGGGTGGAGCCAAGGCGCGGATGCTTGCGCTGACAGGCCAGGCGCTTCAAGAAGCCGGTGTGCACCTGGACCACTTGGCTTGGCATGTGCGCTTCGACAGTGAGCAGGCCTGTATCGCCAGCCATGCAGGTGACTGGAAACGGCGCCTACAGCAAGGCTGACGTCTAGTTGAGACTGGGCTGGCCTCCTCGCGGGCGAACCCGCTTGCTCAACGAGAGATTGAGTCTGCTTTTGTTTACTCAGCCCGATCTGGGAGCACGGGCACCTCAGGGCTTAAGCAGTTCTTCCAAGAGCGGCTTTAGCCTCGAAGAGGCCAGCCCAGCCAGTGAGCGCTTGCAGATCAGTGCCAATTCGTGACTGACCGTTCCCGATCCGCGACGGATGTATTATCGTGGCGTGGTGCGCATATAACAGCAGCCCGAGCGATCGGGCACTTGCAAGACAATCGAGGGTGTCATGAGTAACGAAAGCATTAACTGGGACAAGCTGGGTTTCGACTACATCAAGACCGACAAGCGCTTCCTGTCCGTATGGCGCAATGGTGAGTGGGACAAAGGCACCCTGACCGAAGACAACGTGCTGCACATCAGTGAAGGCTCCACCGCCCTGCACTATGGCCAGCAGTGCTTCGAAGGCCTGAAAGCCTATCGTTGCAAAGATGGCTCGATCAACCTGTTCCGCCCAGACCAGAATGCCGCCCGCATGCAGCGCAGCTGTGCGCGCCTGCTGATGCCTCAGGTCCCGACCGATGTGTTCATCGAGGCCTGCAAGCAAGTGGTCAAGGCCAACGAGAAGTTTGTCCCTCCCCATGGCAAAGGCGCCCTTTACCTGCGCCCGTTCGTCATTGGCACTGGCGACAACATCGGCGTGCGCACCGCCCCAGAGTTCATCTTCTCGGTGTTCGCCATCCCTGTGGGTTCTTACTTCAAGGGCGGCATGAAGCCACACAACTTCCAGATTTCCAGCTTCGACCGTGCCGCCCCTCAAGGCACGGGCGCAGCCAAGGTCGGCGGCAACTATGCTGCCAGCCTGCAACCGGGCGCTGAAGCCAAGAAAGCCAACTTCGCTGACGCCATCTACCTCGACCCTTTGACCCACACCAAGATCGAAGAAGTCGGTTCGGCCAACTTCTTCGGTATCACGGCCAACAACGAGTTCGTCACGCCTAAGTCGGCCTCGGTGCTGCCGGGTATCACCCGCCTGTCGCTGATGGAACTTGCGCAATCGCGCCTGGGCCTGACCGTGATCGAAGGCGACGTCGAAATCAACAAGCTCGACCGCTTCATCGAAGCCGGCGCTTGCGGGACTGCCGCAGTGATCACCCCCATCGGCGGCATCGAGTACAACGGCAAGCTCCACGTGTTCCACGACCTGGAGAAGGTCGGCCCGGTTACCCAGAAGCTTTACAACGAGCTGACCGGTATCCAGAGCGGCGATGTCGAAGCGCCGGCGGGCTGGATCGTCAAGGTCGCCTGATACGCTGCGCCATGCTGACCGACGGGGCATGCCAGACACTGGCATGCCCCGTTTGGTTTAAGCCGGCGTAGATGAATTTTTCTTAAATCGCCGTTTGGCTATTCTTTGGCACAATCGAGTCTCCAACTAGACGCCCAGGAACGAGCATGCCACGCGTATTGACCATCGAAGACGACGCCGTCACCGGCCAGGAAATCGTCGCCGAACTCTCAAGCCACGGCCTGGAAGTGGATTGGGCCGATAACGGCCGCGAGGGCTTGGCCAAGGCCATCGCCGGCGGTTACGACCTGATCACCGTCGACCGCATGCTGCCCGAGGTTGATGGCCTGACGATCGTCACCACCCTGCGCAACCTGAAGATCGCCACCCCGATTCTGATGATCAGTGCCCTGTCCGACGTCGACGAGCGCGTTCGCGGCCTGCGTGCAGGGGGTGACGACTACCTGACCAAACCATTTGCCTCCGATGAAATGGCGGCGCGGGTCGAGGTACTGCTACGACGCAACAGCGTGCCGATGACCCAGACCCGCCTGCAAGTGGCAGACCTGCAACTGGACCTGATCAGCCACGAGGCGCGCCGTGGCGAGCAAACCCTGAACCTGCTGCCTACCGAATACAAATTGCTGGAATACCTGATGCGTCACAGCGGCCAGGTGATCACCCGAATGATGATTTTCGAGGAGGTCTGGGGCTACCACTTCGACCCAGGTACCAACCTGATCGACGTCCATATCGGCCGTCTTCGCAAGAAGATCGACTCCCCCGGCCAATCGCCGCTGATCCGTACGGTACGGGGCTCGGGTTATGCCATTGCTGAACCCGTCTAAGGGCTGGAGCTCCTCGACGAGCCGCCTGCTGGCGCTGTACAGCTTCCTGTTCGTGGCCTGGAGCTGCATCCTCATGGGGGTGCTGTACTTCGAAGTGTCCAGCTACCTGAACAAACTCACCCGCCATTCCATGCTGCAGCGCCAGCACCTGTTCGCGCACATGAGCGGCAAGCAACTGGACGACGCTCTGGTGGCAAGCCAAGCGTTCGAAGAGCGCAGCTTCGATGCCTATGGTTTGTTCGATGCCCAACTCAACCCTGTGGGCGGGCGGATTCGCACCATACCTCCTGAACTCGGGCTGGACGGTAAAGTGCACGAACTCAAGCGCTGCCTCGATGCTGACGACCCCCATGTGCCGCGCGACAGTTGCGATGCCGTGGCGATCAAAGTGCAGGATGGCCGCTGGCTGGTGCTGTTTCGCGACAATGGCTCGTTGTTCGTGGTCACGCGGATCATTCTCGATGCCCTGCTATGGGGTATCTCGCTGACGCTGATTCCAGGCTTTGCCGGCTGGTATCTGCTGCGCCGCCGACCGCTCAAACGTATCCGCGCCATCCAGGCTCAGGCCGAGCTGATCGTCGCAGGTGACCTCACCCATCGCTTACCGCTGTCTGCACGCCGCGATGAGCTGGACATGCTCGCCGCCATCGTCAATGCCATGCTCGACCGTATCGAGCGGCTGATGCATGAAGTCAAAGGGGTCTGCGACAATATCGCCCATGATCTGCGCACGCCCCTCACCCGCCTGCGCGCCCAGCTCTATCGCATTCGCCAGCACAGCGAACACGACTCGCCCCAGGCCGAGGCGCTGGACCAGGCGATCGGCGAAACCGACACATTGATGGCGCGGTTCCGTGGATTGCTGCGCATCAGCGAACTGGAAGACCGCCAGCGCCGCGCCGGTTTCGTTCAGCTGGACCCACATGAGCTGCTGGTGGAGCTGCATGATTTCTATCTGCCCTTGGCCGAAGATGGCGCGATCCGCCTGAACCTAGAGCAGCCTGCGCAGTTGCCGGCACTGCATGGCGACCGCGAGCTGTTGTTCGAAGCCTTGGCCAATCTGGTGGGTAACGGCATCAAGTTCACACCTGAAGGCGGCCGGGTTGCCATCACCGCTCACCAGGATGATACAGGCGTGCACATTGCCATCGAAGACAGCGGTCCCGGTATCCCTGAAGAGGAACGGGCTGCGGTACTCAAGCGCTTTTATCGCAGTGAGGAAGGCCACCGCCACGCAGGTTTCGGCCTGGGGCTGTCGATCGTTGCGGCGATCGTCGACTTGCACGGGTTCGGGCTGGAGATTGGCGAGAGTGAGCTGGGCGGGGCAAAGCTGGTATTGCACTGCCCGCTGGCCGGCGCGAGCAAATAAATTCGGGGCCGCTTTGCGGCCCCTTCACATCGGTCAGTCCGCCAGGCGCCAGGTCGTTGCGCCCTTGCTGTCTTCCAGCACCACACCCATGGCGGTGATCTGGTCACGGATCCGGTCGGACTCTGCCCAGTTCTTGTCCGCACGCGCCTGCAGACGCGCCTGGATCAACGCTTCGACCTCAGCTGCATCGACCTTGCCCTCGGCACCGGCACGCAGGAAGTCATCGGCTTCTAGCTGCAGCACACCCAGCACATCACCCAGTTCACGCAGGCGACCGGCCAGCCCCGCTGCGGCATCGACATCGCTGTCACGCAAGCGATTGATCTCGCGCACCAGGTCGAACAGCACAGCGCAAGCTTCAGGGGTACCGAAGTCGTCGTTCATCGCCACGCTGAAGCGCTCGACGAAGGCTTCACCACCCTTGGCGGCTACCCGCGGCAGGCCACGCAGGGCGTGATAGAAACGCTCCAGGGCGCCCTTGGCATCGCGCAGGCTGTCTTCGGAGTAGTTGATCGCGCTGCGGTAGTGGCTGGCCACCAATAGGTAGCGCACCACCTCCGGGTGATACTTGGCGAGCACATCACGGATGGTGAAGAAGTTGTTCAACGACTTGGACATCTTCTCGCCGTTGATGCGGATCATGCCGCAGTGCATCCAGGCGTTGGCGTACTGCTTGCCAGTGGCAGCCTCACTTTGAGCGATCTCGTTCTCATGGTGCGGGAACTCGAGGTCGCTGCCGCCACCGTGAATATCGAAGCTCTCGCCCAGGCAGCAGGTCGACATCACCGAGCATTCGATGTGCCAGCCCGGACGGCCAGGCCCCCACGGCGAATCCCAGTACGGCTCGCCTGGCTTCACGCCTTTCCACAGAACGAAGTCCAGTGGGTCCTGCTTGGCCTCATCGACCTCGATGCGAGCGCCGATGCGCAGGTCTTCGACCTTCTTGCGCGACAGCTTGCCGTAACCGACGAACTTGCCGACGCGGTAGTAGACGTCGCCATTCCCAGGGGCGTAGGCATAGCCCTTGTCGATCAGGGTCTGGATCATCGCGTGCATGCCGGCGATATGGTCGGTGGCACGTGGCTCCAGGTCCGGCTTGAGGATGTTCAGCCGGCGCTCGTCCTCGTGCATCGCGTCGATCATGCGCGCGGTCAAGGCGTCGAACGCCTCGCCGTTTTCATTGGCGCGGTTGATGATCTTGTCATCGATGTCGGTGATGTTGCGTACGTAAGTCAGCTCGTAGCCGCTCTTGCGCAACCAGCGGGTGACCAGGTCGAATGCCACCATGCTGCGGCCATGGCCAAGGTGGCAGTAGTCGTACACGGTCATGCCGCATACATACATGCGCACCTTATTGCCGTCGAGCGGTTTGAAGGCTTCCTTGGTCTTGCTCAGGGTGTTGTAGATGGTAAGCACGGCGGTTCCTCAACTCCCCCAGGAGTCACGCAGGGTGACGGTGCGATTGAACACCGGGCGCCCCGGCTGGCTGTCTTTGAGGTCGACGCAGAAGTAGCCTTCGCGCTCGAACTGGAAGCGGTCCTCAGGCTGCGCCTGACCCAGCGACGGCTCGGCGCGGCAACCGCTGAGCACTTGCAGCGAGTCGGGGTTGATGTTGTCTAGGAAGCTGCCGCCTTCTTCGGTTTTTTCCGGGTTGGCGGAGCGGAACAGGCGGTCGTACAGGCGCACTTCGCACTCGACGCTGTCTTGGGCAGGCACCCAGTGAATAACGCCCTTGACCTTGCGGCCTTCAGGGTTTTTGCCCAGGGTGTCGGGGTCGTACGAGCAGTGCAGCTCGACGATGTTGCCTTCGGCATCCTTGATCGCCTCGTCGGCACGGATCACATAGCTGCCGCGAAGGCGTACCTCCCCGCCCGGCTCCAGGCGCTTGTAGCCCTTGGGCGGCTCTTCCATGAAATCGTCGCGGTCGATGTACAACTCACGGGCGAACGGCAACACCCGCACACCCATGTCTTCTTTCGGGTGGCGCGGCAGTTCGAGCTGCTCGACCTGGCCTTGCGGGTAGTTGGTGATGACCACTTTCAGCGGGCGCAGCACGCACATGGCACGCGGGGCAGTACGGTCCAGATCGTCCCGGATGCAGAATTCGAGCATCGACATGTCGACCACGCCGTCGGAACGGTTGGTGCCGATCATTTCGCAGAATGCACGGATCGATGCCGGGGTGTAACCCCTACGGCGGAAGCCCGACAGCGTCGACATGCGCGGGTCATCCCAGGCGGTGACGTGCTTTTCGTCGACCAACTGCTTGAGCTTGCGCTTGGAGGTGATGGTGTAGTTCAGGTTCAGGCGGCTGAACTCGTACTGACGCGGGTGCGCCGGTACCGGCAGGTTGTCAAGGAACCAGTCGTACAGCGGGCGGTGACCTTCGAACTCGAGGGTGCAGATCGAGTGGGTGATGCCTTCGATGGCGTCCGAC
The DNA here is from genome assembly GCF_046230725.1 of Pseudomonas sp. KCJK9000. NCBI lineage: Bacteria > Pseudomonadati > Pseudomonadota > Gammaproteobacteria > Pseudomonadales > Pseudomonadaceae > Pseudomonas > Pseudomonas sp. KCJK9000. The sequence goes on from NZ_JBJJLN010000003.1 coordinate 43,778, forward strand.
TGCCCGTGGGTGAAGTCGTAGTTGGGGTAGATGCACCACTTGTCACCGGTCTGGTGATGGTGAGCGTGGCGAATGCGATACAGGATCGGGTCGCGCAGGTTCATGTTCGGCGAAGCCATGTCGATCTTGGCACGCAGCACGCGCTCACCGTCCTTGAACTCGCCAGCCTTCATGCGTGCGAAGAGGTCGAGGTTTTCTTCGACGCTGCGCTCGCGGAATGGGCTGTTCTTGCCAGGTTCGGTCAGGCTGCCGCGGTATTGCTTGGCCTGATCAGGGGTCAGGTCGCAGACATAGGCCTTGCCACGCTTGATCAGTTCAACGGCCCAGTCATGCAGCTGGTCGAAGTAGTCAGAGGCAAAGCGCACCTCGCCTGCCCAGTCGAAGCCCAGCCACTTGACGTCGCGCTGGATAGCGTCGATGTATTCCTGGTCTTCCTTGGCCGGGTTGGTATCGTCGAAGCGCAGGTGGCACACGCCGCCAAACTCCTTGGCCAGGCCGAAGTTGACGCAAATCGACTTGGCATGACCAATGTGCAGGTAGCCATTGGGCTCCGGCGGGAAACGGGTGACGATGGTGCTGTGCTTGCCCGAGTCCAGGTCGGCCTGAATGATTGGCCGCAGGAAGTTCGCAGGGACAGCGGGGGCGCCTTTGGTAGCGGCGTTGGGCGCGTTGTCGGCAGTGGGCTTGCTCATAGGATCCTTGAATGCACGTGTCCGGCCTGGGTAGGCCGATTGAATCAAAGGGCCTATCATAGCCGAAGCAGTCAAGCTGCTGACAGCCGGGCACCGACAAACTGGCGCGATTTATCGCCAGCCGTGCAAAATGGCCGCTGCGGGCCATGCACATGTGTCGCGCTTGGCCGATGCTTCGTCTGGTCACTACACGCGCCCAGCGCAGCCTATTTTCCTGTATGCCTTGAAAGAGCGAATTTCAGCATGTCCAAAGTCAAACTGACCACCAACCACGGCGACATCGTTCTGCAACTGAACGCCGAAAAAGCCCCACAGACCACCGCAAACTTCGTTCAGTATGTCAAGGACGGCCACTACAACGGCACCGTTTTCCACCGTGTGATCAAGGGCTTCATGATTCAGGGCGGCGGCTTCGAAGCCAGCATGAAACAGAAGCAAACCCGCCCTAGCATTCAGAACGAGGCTGACAACGGCCTGAAGAACACCAAGTACAGCATTGCCATGGCCCGCACCATGGAGCCGCACTCCGCCTCCGCGCAGTTCTTCATCAATGCCTCCGACAACGACTTCCTCAACCACAGCGGCAAGAATGTGCAAGGCTGGGGTTACGCCGTGTTCGGTGAAGTGACCGAAGGCCGTGAAGTTGTCGATGCCATCGAAAAAGTCGCCACCGGCTCCAAGGCTGGCCACCAGGACGTGCCCAAGGATGACGTGATCATCGAGAAAGCCGAGATCATTGAGTGATCCTGCTGATCTCCGATCTGCACTTGCAAGAAGAACGCCCGGACATTACCCGGGCGTTTCTTGATCTGCTCGACGGGCGCGCCCGTCACGCCAAAGCGTTGTACATCCTCGGCGACTTTTTCGAAGCGTGGATCGGTGACGATGCCATGACCCCGTTCCAGCAGTCGATCTGCCAGGCCCTGCGCCAACTCAGCGACAGCGGCACGGCGATCTACTTGATGCATGGCAACCGCGACTTCCTGATTGGCCAGGCGTTCTGCAGCGCTGCCGGCTGCACACTGCTGGCTGACCCGAGCGTGATCGAGCTGGGCGGTGAGCAGGTGTTGCTGATGCATGGCGACACCCTGTGCACGCGGGACGTCGGCTACATGAAGATGCGCCGTTACTTGCGTAACCCGTTAAGCCTTTGGGTTCTGCGGCACCTGCCGCTGGCCACTCGCCAGAAGCTGGCACGCAAACTGCGCAACGAAAGCCGGGCACAGGTGCGCACGAAGGCTACCGACATCGTCGACGTGACGCCGGACGAAGTGCCGAAAGTGATGGCAGCCCACGGGGTGCGCACGCTGGTGCATGGCCACACTCACCGGCCGGCGATTCACAAGTTATTAGTTGAAGGTGAACCGGCACGGCGCATCGTGTTGGGGGACTGGGATCGCCGGGGCTGGGTTCTGCAGGTCGATGCCCAGGGCTTTGCTCTGGAGCCATTCGAGTTTTCCTGACCTGCCGACACTGCCCCGTCGCCGGTTGACCCGCGACGGGGGCAGTGTCGGCCAGGGCCTCAAGGCTGGCTAGCCACAGCATCCTTGTCCCGCTCGCTGATTGCATACTGACGGTACCCTGGGTCCGCCTTGATCTGCGCCTCGGTGAAAGGCAGCGGTGCCAGTTGCTTGGCGGCGAACGCCTTGGTCTGGTCGCTGAAGTGCGCCGAGCCCGCTTCGCTGGACTGCGAAAACGCCAGTAGCCCACGCGCCTGCGGCCCCTGCTCGGTGAAACTCACCAGTTGCAAATAGCTGGTGCCGCTGACCACCAGACGTTTGCCTGGCCCATTGGGCACACTGAACATTGCGTTATAGACCCCCAGCTGTTGCGGCCCACCTGGCACCGGCGTGCCATCGGCAGCTTGCTGAATTTGCCCCCAACGCCGCCCCGGCGCCACACCGGCCTTAGCCACCTGCTGCATCGAAGCCAGAGCCGCATCGTGCAACAGCTTGCGCACCGATGCCTGCTCGACCGCCAGGCCACGCGGTGTGTGTTGCGGGTCTGCCGGGTCGAAAGGCACACGCCAGCTTTGCGGATCTCTGGCCAACGCCTCGAACAAGTTCTGGAAGTGCATCAGGCCCACGCCACTGTCCAGGTCCGCCTTGCCATTCCAGTCAGCAAGGCTCGAGCACACGCCCTGCACGTCTTGCCCTTCCCCTTTGCACCACTGCAGCAGGTCGGGCAGGACCAGATCGGCCAGGTACACCTGGTCGTCCAGCACCATGCGCTGCAGGTCGTCGACACTGAGCTTGGTGTTGCCTTGCAAACGTTGCAGAGCGAAACGCCCGCGCATACCCAGCGGCTGATCGTTACGACTGATCAACGGCGAAAAGCCCATCAGTGGCTGAGCCGGGTTGGTCATCCAGGCCGGGTCATTGGAGTTCTGCACATAATCACTGCGCTCCAGGCTGGGCAGCATCGCTGCCGGAAAAATACCAGGCTGCGCGGCCTGGGCATCGACCTTCCACCGACAAGCACTGCGAGCGCCATCCAGCACTACCAGCGGCCCTTGCCCTGCGGGATCGCCGCATTCGCTGAGCAGTTGCTGATCGACATAAGGCACCACGGACTGGTTGAGGTAAAGCGCGGTGCCTTGGGCATCGACGGCCAAGGTGTTGACCCATGGAATACCTTGCAACTGTTCGATCGACCCTCTCAGCTCACCCAGGCTGTCGGCGCGGTTGATGCGGTACCACTGCTGCAGCACACGCGTGTTGTCCAGGTTGGCATCGCGCAGGCTGAAGGCCGCTTGAGTATCCCAGTCCAACCGGCCTGGCCATTGTACGATCGGCCCGAAATTCGAGCTGTAGACCTGGCGGTCAACCTGGTGGAGGGTGCCATCGGCGGCCTTGACCGTGACGCTGATGGTTTCCTGCGCCATCGGCACCGATTTGCCGTCCTGCAGGTAGTGAGTCGGGTCTTTGGGGTCCAGTTGCAGGCGGTACAGGGTGAAGTGCTTGGAGGTGTCCACCGTATGGGTCCAAGCCAAGTGACGATTGAAGCCGATGTTGACCACTGGCAGGCCAGGCAGCGCAGCGCCCATCACGTCCAGTTTGCCGGGAATGGTCAGTTGCATCTGGTAGAAACGCATGCCGCCTACCCACGGAAAATGCGGGTTGGCCAATAGCAGGCCTCGGCCGTTGGCTGAGCGCTCAGCGCCCACCGCTACCGCGTTGCTGCCGCGCTCGAAGGCAAAGCGCTGCTGCTGGGCCATTGCCACGTCGAAGCTCTGAGCGGCCTGCTGCGCGGCCTGCTTGGGCGGTTGTGCCCCCGCCAGCGCTTCGGCGAACTGGCCCAGCCCGCCTTCTGCCAGCATCCGGCGCGTCAGTTTGATCAGGTCTTCACTACTGATCGGCCGTACCCACTGGCCATCGCCGCATTCCGCTGGCAGGCCTTGGCGACGACGCTCGGCCAGCGCGCGGTTGAACCCGTTGGCATAGCCCTGGAGCAACTCACGTACTGCGCCAGGCTGAGCCTGCAGGAAGCCATCGACCGCCGCTGGCTTGTTCAGCCAGGTGAAGAACAGGTCGCTGGCAAGGTTTGCGCGTTGTTCAAGCGTGACGCCCTCGGCGCCAAAGTAGCGCGAGCGCTGGCCATTGACCGTGAGCACTTCGTTGGCCAGCAGGCACAGGTTGTCCTCGGCATAGGCATAACCAATGCCATAGCCCAGACCACGCTCGTCCTTGGCGACGATGTGGGGGATGCCAAAACTGGTGCGGCGGATTTGCGCAGCGTCATCGCTGCCCGCCTCCCGCGCCTGTCCTGCGGCACTAAAGGCGACCAGGGCAGCGGCCAGGCTGGCACAGGTCAATGGACGCGATATTGGCAACACAGGCACTCCTCGGATTCAGGGGGGTATCCCTGGTCAGACGAATGGCGCGATGAAAATTTACGCGCTCAGCCTGCGCGAGCCGTCTTCATGAACGCAGGGCAGATTTTTATCAGCCACAGACTGCAGATTTGCCGTGCTCATTCGTCCTATCAGTGAGCCACCGAAATTTCGGGAAAGTCCACGAAAAGGAGCATTCACATGTACAACCCGCGACTCACAGCGCACACCGGGGGTAGTCCAGGCAAGCCGGTAAGTGCAGCGGCGGCCTGCGTGGACGAGCGAACCGGCAACGAGCAGATTCGCGAACTGCTGCGCAGCTACGGCCTGCGTACCAGCCTGATTCGCCTGAAGGTGATCGACGCGCTGTACAGTGCACAGCGCAGTGGGCGAAGTATCGGGGTGCGGGGGGTACACGCGCAATTGGAACAACTGGACATACCACTGTCGTTCCTGAGCGTACGAGAAGTGCTCAAACGGCTCTGCGCCGAAGGCGTGATCAGCCTGGGCAGCGACAAATGCTATAGCCTCGAACCCGAAGCGCGCGCCGTGCTCGAGCAGGCCTTACCGCGCTGATCCTAAGCTGGCGTCAGGGTTTGACCTTGCGCCGCAGAATGCCGTTTACCACCACCACAACCACGGCAATGGCGATGGCCAGCATCTGGAAGGTCTGTTCACTGATCGTGCCTTGCTTCTGCAGGTGCGACAGGCCCAGCATCAGGCCCAGCACCACCAGTATGATCAGAAGCGAGTATTTAAGGCGCTGCACGTGTGTCATCGAAGATTCCTTCAACATCAGGGTAATTGGCTCGCAACGAGCGAGCGCAATGATACAACGGCGATGGCTTGAAGCGGTGTATTTCCTGCTTAGCGCGATCATCGAGCCCTGAAAGCATTAGGTTTCACACCCCATGCTGGAGGGACTATGCGCCATCTACCGCTGTTGATCATGCTACTCACCCCGTCACTTGCCATCCATGCCCTGGAGACGCAACAAGCCCCGCCCGAACAATTGCACAAGCTGGGCAGCCAGTTGGCGGCACAGGCCGGCAATAGCCAATGGCAACAGCTATGGCAACGAACCCGTGCTGCTGGGCACCTGCAGGCCACCTCCGGGCATGCCTACTTCACGGTGCCTCACCCACTGCTGCCAGGCCTGGCCAGGCAGACGCTGGCGCGGGCGGATCAGGTCGAAGCCCTTGGCAATACCCTGGCGCGTTATCGGCGAAGCTTTCCCGACAGCGTGATCGGCCAGCTCGATGGCCGGCCTTTGAACAGCTTATGCCTGGTCATCGACTGGCGCACATTGCCCCAGAGCAACGCCAGCGAACCCCATGCCTTCCTTGGCAGCGCCACCTTGCTAAAGAGCTATCCATGCGAATAAGGGTACGGGCAACCGTCTGCATGCTGGAAACACAACCCACCGTGAAATGGGGGCTGCAGGGCATCGCTAGGGCATCGTCCTACATTGCGCGACACCGTTGCCTGCGAGCCTTACTCACCGAAGCTACAACTGCCAGCCCACATGGCGCCTAGCGACCCACTTCGTCGCTCACCGAGAATTCCCCCATGCCAACGACAGGCATCGCGCCCCATCCACCGCGAGGAAGTCTCTTATGGAACTGCCAGATCTCACATCCATCGACATCGGCCAGTTACCGCATTCGTTGCAGGCCCTGATCGAATGCATCGGCATTGAAAACGCTTACTTGCTGACTTGCGCCTACGGCGGAAGGCCCAAGTACATACCCAAACATCGAGAACGCACCAAGCTTGCCGACGTGCTGCCGGCCGATGCCCTCGACGCCCTGATCAAACGCTTCGCAGGGGTCGCCCTGGAAATCCCCAAGGCTGATCACTTTCTGCGCCAACTGCGCAACCTGCAAATCCAGAGAGAAAGTGCCAATGGCTTGTCCCGCAGCTTGCTGGCCAACAAGTACGGCTTGAGCCTTCGCCAGATCGGCAACATCCGTCGCCAGGAGCAATGTGCCCGCTGACGGCCCGCTCGGCCCACAGCGGCCGTGTCCTCAACCCTAGAAAGAAGAGAGATCAACAATGTCCATCGACAATAGCCTCATCGGCTCGGTCATCAATGCTCTGCCCATGGACCGCATGATCGCTGCACCCCTGCAGGCCATGGTTCAGGCCCAGGTCACCGCCAGTAAATCCTATGCAGACTTCCTCATGCAGGTCTGTGTCCAGGATGGCAAGGCGGTAGCCATTCAGTTCGACTACGACGAAACCATCGTTGACGAACAAGGCGAGTACAAAGGCGTCGTCAGCAAGTCCATGAAGGTGCCGCTGCTGGCAGCCATCACGCACCCGAACATCACCATCGAACAAGGCAACGTCGAGTTCGAACTGACCATCAGCCAGATGGCCGAAGACTTCAGCGAATCGAACAAGTCCGGCGAACTTGCAGCGTCCCTGGGCTGGGGGCCATTCAAGCTGGATGTCAAAGGCAGCATCAGCAGCAAATCCACGCAAACTCGCAAGACCGATACCCGGGCACGCTATGCGTTCAACACCTCGCTGCGTCGCCAGGACCCGCCAGAGGCCATGATGCGAGTGATCGACTTTCTCACTGAAGCCGCTACCAAACCGACCGTGGTGAAAACCTCGACACTCGAGAGCCAGGACTCGATCTCCCAGGCCGACACGCTCAAAGCGCTGCCTGGTGAGCAACAACCCGCTGGCAATAGCGCCCCCACCCCTTGATTGTCAGCTCGTCGCTTGACCGGTTGCCCCGCTACCGACAGCGGGGCTTCTTGCTGCCTCAGGAGCCCAAACCTTGGACAACTCACCCGCCCCCATGACCGCCATCGACCTGCGGGACATCACCCGTGGTCTGCAGGAAGCCGCTGCGGCTACCAACAGTTTGATCGCCCAGCAGTACATCAATCTTTTCGACCAGTTCTTCGATTGTGATACCCAGGCATTGGGCAGCCCGATGAAGGCCAAGATGGTCGAGGTTGCCATGGACGACCGGCACATCATGCGCGTGCCATTGTTCGCCCTGGTGGCTCCCAAGGGCCTGACGCTCGAGCGCATGCAGGTAGACCTGTCGGTACGGGTCAACGCTACCGAAGAGTTGCGCGCCCTACGCGAAGAATGTGACAAAGCCAGCACGGCCAGCTTCAAGGTGACCATCGGCGCGCAGGGTCGCCAGGGCGAAGCCCGGGACCCTGATGAAGTGCAGATCCGCATGCAGTTTCATGCCAGCGAACCCCCTGAAGCGCTCAACCGCTTGATCGAGGAATACACCAAGCTGATCACGCCGACGCGCAAGCCCGACACGCCTGCCCCCGAGCCAACCAACGAGTTCGTCGAAGCCGCTACAGTGCGTTGATGCCTCTTAAAAGTCGCGCTTGTAGAAGATATCCAGGGAGCTTGCCAGCCCGCTGGCGGCCTCCAGATAAACCTTCTTGCTCATTTTGTAACGCAACGCAATGGTATTGGCCGGCTCGAAAACCCCTACGCCATAACGCAGACTGAGCTTTTCGGTCAGGTTGCCGCTGGCCACCACGCTGGTGCTGTTACCAGAGCCTTCGGTATCCAACTGGAAGTCATCGATCCCCAGGCCAGATGCCAGCTTGCCGGTGATGCCCGCACTACCGGCCAAGCCCAAGCCCAATGCCGCTTCGGCCAACATGTTGTTGTCCTCTCCAGAGTTGCCTAGCGGGCGTCCGAGGACCAGATACGACAGTGCTTGCTCCTGGCTCATGGCTGGCTCGGAGAACACGGTAGTCGTGGGTTGCTCGGCACTGCCACTGAGGCGAATGCCCGCGATCACATCGTCGACGGTGCGGATCGCCTCGATATCCAGATAAGGCTGATCTATCGGCCCTGCGAACAGCAGCCGGGCGCGGCGTATGGTCAGGCGTTGACCATAGGCGCGGTAGCGGCCGTCGGCCAGGCTCAGTTCACCCCGGGTGTCCATGTTGTCACCGATGTGCACATGGCCCAGCAGGTTGGCAGTCAGGCCAAAGCCGCTGAACGACAGCTTGTCCTGCCCCACCGCCACGTCGATGTCCATTGCCATCGCCATGGACGGCTTGCCTTCTTCGGTCTGTTGGCCAACGATGACCGTATCATCCGAGACTTTGACGGTCGAAGGTGGCAGCTCGCGAACGGTAATCTTACCTTTGGGCACCAGCACTTTACCGGTCACCGCGAGCTTGTCGTCGATCAGGCGCAGGTTCAGATCTGGGGCGACTTCAAGGGTGGCGTAAGGCTCGACGGTCACGGGCAACTGCTGCCCCTGCAGCCGCAGGTCCATACCCAGAGCCTGCCCCCAGGTCAGTTGGCCGTTGAGCTGGCCGCGCCCGGCATCGCCGCTGCGCCAGTTGCCATTGAGCTGCACCTGCTCACCGGCAATCAGCGCCCGTAACGACAAGTCATGCAGGCTGACCGGTAACTGTGCACCACTGACCTGGCCGCCACTGAGCTCCAGGTTGCCGTTGACCTGCGGCGCCAGCAGAGTCCCGGTCAAGCGCCCACTGCCATTGAGCTGCCCCGTCAACTGTTCGACCATCGGCACGAACGGCCGGGCGATCGACAGGTCCAGACCCGACAGGCGGAAATCACCCGACAGCGGCTTGTTGGTACCCAGCGGATCGATACGCGTGTTCAGGCTCAACTGGCCCAGGCGTTCACCGCGAAACTCCAAGCGGGTATCGACCCGGCGCGGCGCCAGCGTGCTGTCTACACGCAGGGCCTGGTAGGGGAAGTCGATCCAGCGCCCCTGGTCGCGAACCCGTAACGTCCCACCACTGGCATCGACGCGAACGTTACCTTTCGGGCCGCCAGCCGGTATATCCAGGTTTACGTCTGCATTGAGCAGGCCTTGCCAGGCGAAGTCTTTGGGTAGCCATTGCGCCAGGCTGTCGAGCGGGAACTGCTTGAGGTGATAACGCAGGCGAGGCTCGGGGGCCAGGCGCTGGTCCTCACCGCACAAGCTCGCCTGGCCAGAGCGCCAGCAATGGGCGCCGAAATCCAGCTGACCATTGGCCAAGCGCTGCAAACGGGCCGGCCCCTGCAACTGCCAGTCCTGGCCGCCGGCCTGGATCCTGCCTGTGGCCAGCCGCCCGCGCCAATCACCTTTGTTCAACTGGCCATCGAGCCCCAGGTTCAACTTCAGCTGAGGCCCCTCAAGGGCCAAGGTCAACGCCTGCTGACGAATATCGCCCTTGCCATTGGCTTGCAAGGTACCCAGCACGGTGTCACCCGAGCGGATGCCATCGGCTTTGAGCGCAAGCAGTGCGCGCTGGGCGCTGTCCAACTTCGCCTGCAGATCGAGCCGCTGAATGCGGTTATCTTCTTGCGCCAATTGCTGGCCCTGCAAGGTCAAGTTGCCCTGTGGCGCATCCAGGGTGCCACTGACGTCCAAACGGCCCTTGATCTGGCCCTGCAGCCTGGGCCATAGCTGGCCCAGGCGCGGCAGGTCGAGGTCGATGCGACCGGCAAGACGCTGCTGCAAGCTGCCGCTGCCGTTGATGCGGTTATCTCCCAATTGCACTGCCAGGGCGCCAAGGGTCCAGTCCTGGCCGCCACCCTGCGCCTGGACTTTGAGCAGCGCTGGTTGCCCGCGCAGGCGCCCTTTGAGGTCGAGCTGGGCATCCAGGCTCAGGTGCTCACCCTTCATTTCCCCCTTGCTGCGCAAAGGGCCTGCCAGGGTGCCCGGTAACTCAGCGAGCCAGTACGCAGGGTCCAGGGCAGACAACTGCAAGTCGACGTCCCAGGCCAGGGCGTCGGCGAAGCGTACCGCGACGCTGCCAGCCGCTTTGCCCTGCCCGGCAGTCAGCGCCAGTTGCGGCAGGCGCACTTGGCCCAGGTCACCCTCGAATGGGCTGGCCAGGTTGAACGCACCTGCCGGCCCATCGAGATCACCATTGAAGTTGCCGTTGTAGGTACCGTCGCGGTAGTGCACCTGAGCGTTCAGCCGCTTGAGAGTCACCTGCGGCGCAGCCTCAAGCGGATAAAGCCGCAGCCATGGAAAGTCCTGCCAGTCGAGTTGCGCATCAGCCTGCAGACCTTGCTGCCAGTCCGCTTTGGCCTTGAGCTTGACCTGTTGAGCTTCGCTGGCGGTCAGGTCCAGCGCATCGAGCTGAGCGCCTTTGGCATCTACCTTACCCGCCAGAGCCAGTGCAATTGGGCCCTGTTCGGCGGGCAGACTGGCAGTGCCAGACAACCGGTAGCCATCGAGCAAATCGCCTTGGGCGTTCAGTACCAGCTGATCGAGCTGCAAGGTGTCAGGCAGCGAGGCCGCAGGTTTGAAGGCATCTGAACGAATCTGCAAGGTCGCCGGTAAATGTTCGGCCAAGGCCTGGATCGACCCGCTCAGGCGGGCATCGAGATAACCGCTGCTGGTGGCATCGAGGCTAAGCGCTTTCTGAAGCTCACCTTTGGCGCTCAGCGCCAGTTGCCAGGCCTTGCCATCAACTGCCGGCAACTGCACCTGCCCTTGCAGTTGCAGCGGCCAATCGCCGTCAGGCTGCACATCACCTTGCAGGTCCACGCGCAAGTCCTCACGTTGCAATTGCAGGCTGTCGATACGCAATCCAGCGCCGGTCCAATGGGCCGCCAGGTGCAGATCGGCCAAAAGGTCGCTGCCATCCAGACGCAGCTGACCAACCCTGACCTCCCCCACTTCGATCCCCAACGGCAAGCGCAGCGTCGGCAATTGTACGGGGCCGGGCTCGGCTGGCGTGTTGCTGGGGGCAAACGCCATGTCGATTCGCTCTGCACGCAGTTGCTCGATGCACAGCGTGGCACGCAGCAGGCAGGCCGGCGACCAGTTCAGCAGCGGCGCCTGCACCTGAACCAGGCTATCACCCTCGCGCCAGCTCAACTGGCTGGCCTGCCAGGTGCCGGCCAGGCGCCCCTGGAAGTCATCGACCGTGAGCCCAGGCACGCGACTCAGCGCCCAGCGACTACCACCTTCGGTGCCCAGTAGCAGACTCAAAACCACAGCCACCAGCAGCACAGCCCCCACTACGCCCAGCAAAACCAACTTCAACGCACGCTTCACAGCTCAGGCCCCATGGAGAAGTGCAGGCGTATACCGCCATCGTCATCGAGCGCTTTGGCCAGATCCAGGCGCAACGGCCCTACCGGCGAGACCCAGCGCACCCCGAAACCCACCCCGGTCTTGAGGCTTGGCAGCTCCAGGGTATTGAACGCGTTACCTTGGTCGATGAAGGTTGCCACGCGCCATTTTTCGGTCAGTGAATACTGGTACTCCACACTGCCTGCGACCAGATAACGGCCACCGATACGATCGCCATCGCTGTTCTTGGGCGATAGGGTCTGGTAGTCATAACCGCGCACGCTTTGGTCGCCACCTGCGAAGAAGCGCAGCGAAGGTGGGATGTTGTTCTTGTAGCCGTTGGTGGCGCTGCCCCCGAACTGCACCCGGCCAAGCAAACGATGGTTGTGGCCCAGGGTGGTCAGGCCCTTGAGCAGAACATTGGCATGCAACAGATTGGTATCGGACACCAGACCTTCCTTTGCCACCTGGGTGTCGAACTGCAAGCGATAACCGTTGTGCGGGTCGATGCGGTTGTCACTGCGCAGATAGGAAAAACTCACACCTGGCATCAACAGGTTGCTCAAGCCCGAGTCATCGCCCAGGCGATACTCCTCGCGCTGGTATTTGAGCGAGATGACCCGTTGCCAGCCGCTGGGCAATTTACTGTGCCACTCGGGGCCGACGGTCAGCAGCTTGCTGAGCGTATCGGTGCCAGCGATTTCTTCGTTTTGATAGCCGCCCGCGAAGCGCAGCTTGTCGGTCAAGGGTGGATCAAGCGGCACGTCATACCACAACCCGACGTTTTGCCGCGGCGCCGACAGCTCTGTTTCCCAACCATAACTGTGCCCCTGGGGGTTGACCCAGTGCCGGGTCCAGTTGGCCTTGCCACGTGGGCCCACGTCGGTGGAAAAGCCCAGCCCGAGGCCTAGGGTACGTGGTTTGCGGGTTTCGAGATGAACATCCACCGGGATGTCTTCGCCCACCGCCGCAGTAGGTGCGGCATCGACCCGCACCCCTTCGAAGTAGCCACTCGATTGCAGGTCGTTGTTCAGGCCGGCGATCAGTTCCGAGTCGTAGGGCGTGCCAGGCTTGAACGAAACCATGCGCTGCAGCAGGTCCTGGTCCAGCGGGGTGTCGCCACTGAATGTCACCGCCCCCAAGCGATAGCGCGGGCCACTCTGGTAAACCAGCTCGATGTCGGCAACCCCGGCCTGTGGGTCGACGGCCAGGCGCTGTTGCGTGAAATGGCCAGCAAAAAAACCATACCGCGAGGCCTGGTTCTGGATAAGCCGTTTGGCATCTTCGTAGAGGCCATGATTGAGCTGCTCGCCCGGCCGCAGGGCCTTGCTGTCAGGTACGCGGAAGGCTTTGAGCTCACTGGCCGGCCCCTCGATGCGTACGGTTACGTTGCGCAAGCGCACCGGCTCACCTGGCTCTATCTTGACGACCAGTTGAGGGGGTTGGTCTGCTTGGGCAGGCGGATTGACCTCGGTGTCGATCTGCGCCTGATAATAGCCAAGTGCCTGCGCGGCTTTGCGCGCCTGCTCCTGGGCACCGCGGCTGAAACGCAGCAGCGCTTCTTCGTCGCGGTCCCCCAGGGTGCCGATATAGCCTTCGACATTGGCCTTGAGTGCTTTGTTGGCTGGCTTGACCTTCACCAGCAACTCGCTCTGGCCCCATGCGGCAAAACTGGCGGCCCAGAAAACCAGGCCCCAGGTGAATCTTCCTGAATACGTCATGCGGCGCATGCTACCAGAGCCAAGCGCTCAAGGGAGGCACTTGGCAGCCTTCCTCAGGCAATTGATGACAGCGATACCTCGGGATTTGGATGAAAAAACACCCTCTCCCGAACCGGCCCCAGTACCACCTCGCCAATCTCTTCATAGCCCTGACGCGCATAGAACGCCAGGTATTGCTCGTTGCCAGAGTCCAGCACGACCCCTTGGGTATTGGGGTCCTCAGCGCACCAGTCATGAACAGCTTGTAACAATTGTTCACCGTAATGCCCGCCGCGAAAGTGCGGGTGAACGCCTAACAGCGGCAGCATATGCACCTGATCGGAAGGCACACAGCCAATCACGGCTGCCTGATAGTCCAGGTAGCGCCGGGTACAGCGCTGCCCAGCGCCCAGCAGCATGCGCAAGCGCCAGACCCAACTGTCGGCGACTCCCAGACGCCGCTGCGGCGGCACGATCAGAGCCAGGGCGATCAGGCGGTCATCAAGCAGCAGGCCTATGGCTGGCAATTGCAGGTAAAAGTGCTGACGCACCCAATGGCGAATCATCACTCGCAGCCTTCGCTCATAGCCTGGACGATGCGCTTCGAAGATATAGGCGAAGGTTGGATCGTGCCGATAGGCGTCGTACAACAATGCGCGGGCCTCACGGCGGTAGCCGTCATCGAGCGTACAGACACGGGCCTGGGCGGCAGTGACATCGGGCATGGCGGGCGGTCCTTCTGAAAAAGGGCAATATCAATGCCTTGGAGGTGCCCGTGCGCACATCGTTCACCTGGGCACGCGCACGATGTGGCAGCAGTAGGCTGGCATGCTGGTGATCAACGCCGATGTTCGTTAGCATCGGCGCTTTTACCGGGATTGTCTTTCCATGAAGATCGTCTGTTTCAACATCAACGGCCTGCGGGCCCGCCCGCACCAGCTGGCGGCGCTGATCGACAAGCACCAGCCGGACGTGATCGGCCTGCAGGAAACCAAGGTCAGCGACGATCAGTTCCCCTTGGCCGATGTCCAGGCCTTGGGCTATCACGTGCATTACCACGGCCAGAAAGGCCATTACGGCGTAGCCCTGCTTTCGCGCCAAGCCCCGCTGAGCCTGTTCAAAGGGTTCGCCACGGATGAAGAAGATGCCCAGCGCCGCTTCATCTGGGGGACCTTCGCCGATGCCCAGGGCAACCCGATCACGATCATGAACGGCTACTTCCCACAGGGCGAAAGCCGCGACCACCCCACCAAGTTCCCCGCCAAGCAGCGCTTCTACAGCGATCTGCAAGCGCTGCTTGAGGGGCAGTTCAAGAATGACCAGCCCATACTGGTGATGGGTGACATGAACATTTCCCCCCAGGATTGCGACATCGGCATCGGCGCGGACAATGCCAAGCGCTGGCTGAAAACCGGCAAGTGCAGCTTCCTGCCTGAAGAGCGCGAGTGGATGGAACGCCTCAAGGGCTGGGGCCTGGTGGACAGTTTCCGCCACCTGCACCCGGAAGTGGCCGACCGCTTCAGTTGGTTCGACTATCGCAGCCGTGGCTTCGAGGACGAACCCAAGCGCGGGCTGCGTATCGACCTGATCATGGCGTCCCAGGCGCTGGTGCCGCGGATCAAGGCAGCCGGTGTGGACTACGAGCTGCGCGGCATGGAAAAACCTTCCGACCACGCACCGATCTGGCTGCAGTTGGACTAAAGCACTCTCACCCGCCTACCGGGGGCGCGGCTTGCGTCTTGCCTCCGGTCAGCTGCTCACAACCCCAAGCGCAACGCCTCCCCCACCCTCGCCCCACGCCCATCGCTTGCCGCGCTGACCAGGGCAAAGTTGTAGGCCCCATGCGACCAGTAGCGGGCCTCGAGCTGACCATCCACCCGTTGACCCTGCGGCATGCTTGCATAGCGATCGCCCGGCGAGCGCAAAAACAAACTGATGCGTTGCCCACTGCGGTCCTGGAATACCAGCAGCGCCGCGGGGCCCTGCTCGTTGCTGAGCAGCCGCGCCCCAACCGGCTCGAAGCCATACCCCGCCAGGTCCGGTAATTGCCCCACGCGGCTGAAATGCCGCCCCAGCCATTGGCGCAACTGCTCAGGGTCACTGGCCTGAATGTCCAGCGCCTGGCTGCCGGCAAACAGCCGATGGGCCTGCACGGCATCGGCCATTGGCAACGTATCGCTGGCCAAGGTGACCTGGCGAGCCTGCCATCCGCCGAGCCCGCCGACGCCCAACGCCAGCAACAGCATCGCCGCCGACGCCACGCGCCGTAGCCTGCGCTGGCGCAGCCGCTGCTGAACCTGGTGCAGGTCGAGCTTCGCCGCGCCCTGGGTCTCCCCCAACCCCGCCAGTGCGGCACGAAGGCGCCTGGCATCGCTGCGCCAGGCCTCCACCCGCGCCGCTTGCTGAGGGTTGGCCGCCAGCCATGCCTGTATTTCAGCACGCCGCGCCGGCTCCAGGCGGTCATCGACATAAGCATGCAGTTCGTCTTCACCAGGGATCAGGCGTTTCATTTGAGTCTCCGCAAGGCTGGCGGCTGGGGGGCGCCCTCGGTCAGTTCACGTAGGGCGGCGCGCGCGCGCGAGAGGCGCGACATGACCGTCCCGATGGGGATGTTCAAGGCCGTGGCTGCCTCCTTGTAGCTGAGCCCTTCGATGCTGATCAGCAACAGCAAGGCGCGCTGTTCCGTAGAAAGCTGGGCGAATGCCTGCAAATCGGCTTGGGCCAGGATGATGTCTTCGGTATTGTCGCCAACCGGTTCATCGGCGGCATCGGCGCGGCTGAACCACGACAACCAGCGCGCGTGCAGGCGCTCCCGGCGCTTGGAGTCGAGAAACAGCCGATACAGGATCGTGAACAGCCAGGCGCGCAAGGCCTCGCCTTCGCGTTGCTGGCTGCGGCGGGTCAAGGCGCGCTCGACCGTGGCCTGGACGAGGTCGTCGGCACTGCCGGGTTCGCGCGTCAGCCAAACGGCGAAGCGCCGCAGGCGCTGCAGCAGCTCACGCCACTGCTGTTCGTCCAAATCGTGCATGGTCAGTTACCGGGCGCTAGGGTTGTCAGTGTATGGGGCAGACGCCTGGCGAGAAAATCTATTCCCTGCCATGGAATAAGTTTTTTCCTGGGACGTCGTACTGGCACCTTCTCACTGAACCGGGTATCTACCATGAACTCACCCTTGCATGGCCCAGCCAAGGCGCTTCGCCTGGCCGGCATAGGCGCCGTGATGCTGGCGCTGGGCGCAGGCTTCGCCTATGCCGCCGGCTGGATCGGCGGGCCGCAACTGACCCCTCAGCGCATCATCGATACCTTCGAGGCCCAGGCCGGCCACTATCCGGGCTACCGCAAGAACCACGCCAAGGGCCTGTGCGTCAGTGGCTACTTCCAGGCCAGCGGCCAGGCTGCAACGTTGTCCACCGCAAGGGCTTTCAGCCAGGAGCGGGTCCCGGTGATCGGCCGCTTTGCAATCGGCGGAGCTAATCCATTCGCCCCGGATACGGCAATACCGGTGCGTAGTATGGCGATCCAGCTGAGCACCGATGATGGCCAGATCTGGCGAACCGGCATGAACAACCCTCCGGTACTGGCAGTAAGCAACCCGCAAGGTTTCTATGACCAGGTGCTGGCCGGCGCGCCAGACCCCGCCACTGGCAAGCCCAACCCTGCCAAGATGCAGGCATTTTTCGCGGCGCACCCGGAAAGCGCGGCGTTTCGTCAGTGGGCCGCAAGCTATAAACCCAGCGACAGCTTCGCCAACACTCAATACCACAGCATCAATGCCTTTGAGCTGATCGATGCCAGCGGTACGGCGCATCCGGTACGGTGGCAGTTGGAACCACAAACAGCGTTCAGCCCCCTTCCAGGCCAGGTCGATGACAAGCTGTTCCTACAGCATGACCTGCAACGGCGCCTGGCCCAAGGGCCGCTGCGCTGGACCCTGCGCCTGGTGCTGGCCAACCCGGATGATGCAGTGGATGACCCGGCTCGACCATGGCCAGCTGACCGGCGCAGCGTTGAAGCCGGCACGCTGGTGATCGAGCAGGTCGATGCTCCCGAACAAGGCGCCTGTCGCGACTTGAACTTCGACCCATTGATCCTGCCCAGCGGCATCAAGCCCACTGCCGATCCGATCCTCGCCGCCCGTTCTGCCGCCTATTCGGAATCTTTCAACCGCCGCAGCCGCGAATCCCTGGGCGAAGGAGCACAGAAATGAAACCCGACGTCTTTCACCCTCTGGCACGCCTGATTCACTGGCTGATGGCGGTGCTGATCATCGCCATGCTGTTCATTGGCGTGAGCATGGTCGGCGACCTGTCCCTGCGCCATCCACTGTTGATCGACCTGCACAAAGCCACGGGCCTGGCCTTGCTTGTGCTGGTGATCGTACGCCTGAGCCTGCGCCTGACTTTACCGCACCCGCCCTTGCCCACCGACCTGCCAGCCTTGCAACGCATTGCCGCAGGCGCATCCCATTGGCTGCTCTATGGGCTGATGCTGGCCATGCCGCTGCTGGGCTGGGCGATGCTTTCGGCCGGTGGCTACCCACGCCCGCTGCAACTGCCGGCTATCGCCCCGCACGACTTGCAGCTGTACGCGGTGCTTCGCCAGGCCCACGGCTGGGCCGGCTATCTGCTGTTCGCCACCGTACTGGTGCACTTGGGTGCCGCGCTGATGCATGCCCTGGTAAGGCGTGACGGGGTGTTGCGCAGCATGTGGCCAGGCCCTGTGAGACGCGGCGAATGAAAAGCTGCTAAGCCGCACGGCGCTGGCAATTGCCATGCGCCGCGCGCCCGCTGATAAGCACTGCGCGCAACCTTGCAGAGTGTGTTTTAATGCGTCGCTAATTATTTTAAACACCTCTGATTACAAGGCGGCTATGGACACGGGGACGCGACTCAAACTGGTGCGTGAACGCAACAACCTCTCCCAACGGGAACTGGCCCGCCGCAGCGGGTTGACCAATTCGACGATCTCGCAGATCGAACAGAACCGTGTCAGTCCATCGGTCAGCTCACTGAAAAAACTGCTCGAAGGGATCCCCATGACCCTGGCCGAGTTTTTCAGCTTCGACGAGCCAGTACGCGAGGAGCGCTTCGTGTTTCGCGCCAGCGAGCAACCAGACCTTGGCCGCAATGGCTTACGCATGCTGTTGGTCGGTGCCAGTGTCGAGGCCCGGCAGATGCGCATGTTGCGCGAGCTCTATGCCCCAGGTGCCGATTCAGGCGAGCCGATCGTGCATGCCGAAGGCGAAGAATGTGGCCTGGTGACTCGCGGCACTGTCGAGCTCTGGGTCGACGGCCAGGTGAGCATCCTCAACTCCGGCGACGGGTACTACATTCCCACCACATTGCCACACAGTTTCAAAAACATCGGCCAGGACGAGGCGGAAATCATCAGCGCCAACACGCCGGCAAACTTCTGACCGAGCTGCGGCCTCGCCAGCGCGAGGCCTTGGTAGCTCATCGTTGCAGCGCTTGTTCGACAAAGTCCAGGCGGTCCTGGCCAAAGAACAACTCACCGGCGACGAACATGCTCGGCGCACCGAATATACCCCGCTCCACCGCCTGCTCAGTGGCGTGCTTGAGTTGCGCCTTGACCTGAGCATCCGCCGCCAAGGTTTGAAACCCTACAGGGTCTAAACTCGCTTGGCGCAGTGTCTGTTCTAACACCGCCGCATCGCTCAGGTCGCGCTGATGCTCCCACAGCCCCTTGAACAATACGCCCAGCAACGTTTCGAAGTGCTCCGGGGCATGCAGCTGCGTACCAATGACCCCACGCATCAGGGTCAGCGTGTTCACCGGGAAGCCGGGCGGCAGTCCGAACGGTACGCCGTAGCGTTTGGCATAACGCCCTAGGTCGTCGAACATGTAGCGACCTTTTGCCGGAATCATCGCCGGCGAGGCGTTGCCAGTGGCCTGAAACACCCCGCCCAGCAGCATTGGCCTATAGCTCAGGGTCGCGCCATTGCGGGCACACAGACTAGGCAACTGAGTCCAGGCCAGATAGCTGGCTGGGCTGCCCAGGTCGAAGTAGAACTCTACGGTCTTGCTCATTTAATCCACTCCTTGCCCCCCCAGACTTACCAGCGCTCCATCCACGGCCGCAGATCCAGTTCGAAGGTCCAGGCATCACGGGGCTGGGTGTGCAGGAACCAATAGCTGTCGGCGATGTGTACCGGGTCCAGAATGCCGGCCTGATCTTTCAATGCGTAGCGCTCGGGGAAACTGTCGCGGATAAAAGCGGTATCGATAGCTCCATCCACCACCACATGGGCAACATGGATATGACGTGGCCCAAGCTCGCGCGCCATGCTCTGGGCCAGCGCCCGCAGCCCATGCTTGGCGCCGGCGAACGCAGCAAATCCGGCGCCCCCCCGGGTACCTGCCGTTGCACCGGTGAAGAGAATGGTGCCCCGTTCGCGAGTGACCATCCTACGGGCAACGGCCTGAGCCGTGAGAAAACCTGCAAAACACGCCATTTCCCAGACCTTGAAGTATTTGCGCGGGGTTTCATCAAGAATGCTGCACGGGACATTGGCGCCGACATTGAACACAAACACTTCGATTGGCCCGATATCACGCTCGATGCGTTCGACCAGCTCAGCTACTTCCTGCTCCTTACGAGCGTCAGAGCCGTAGCCATGGGCCTGGCCGCCCTCGCCGCGAATTTCATCGATCAGCGGCTGCAGCTTGTCGGCTTGACGACGCGTTACACAGGCCACGTAACCCTCTCGGGCAAACCGCTTGGCGATCGCGCCGCCGGTGGCATCGCCGGCGCCGACGATCAGCGCCACCTTGGGTTGCTCTCCCATGCCTGCCTCCATTAATGAATGATCGTTTAGTAAACGAACGCTATGTTAAGATCAGCGCTTCGTCAAGCAGCGCGCAGAGGCCGCCATGCGCTACTCCTCAGAACACAAACAGCAGACCCGCGACAGGTTGTTGGCCAGCAGCGGCGCGCTGGCCAAGCGCGGTGGCTTTTCTGGCACCGGCGTGGCCGGCCTGATGAAGGCCATCGGCCTGACAGGCGGCGCCTTCTACAATCACTTTCCCTCCAAAGACGCGCTATTTACCGAAGTGGTCCGCCAGGAGCTGTGCAATAGCCCCTTGGCACGACTGGCCGAACAGGGCGCAAGTCGCGAGCGCCTGGCGCGATGCCTTCAGCAGTACCTGAGCCTGGCGCACTTGCACAATGCCGAGGGCGGCTGCCCGCTACCGCCGTTAGGTGTGGAGATCGCTCGTGCCGAACAGCCTGTGCGCGAAGAGGCTGAACACTGGCTGGTGACTTTGCATGGCGCATGGAGCCAGACGCTGGAAGACTCGGAATTGGCTTGGGTACTGATCAGCCAGTGCGTCGGCGCGGTGATGGTCGGGCGCATGCTCGCCAGCGAGCAGGTGCAGCAGCAGTTGCTCGATGCCAGTAAAGGCTTCGTGGTCAGGGCGCTGAATGAGGGTGATTGACTTGCAACAGCGGCCCATACCGCTTCGCGCCGCACGGGCCAGACTTGATGATCGCCCATGGCGTCACGAATAGGCTATCGGGGCCAACGGGCTGGAAAACCCGCTAATCGATCGTATCCCTCAGGCACGGCCAACTAGCGGGTTTGCCACAGTGATCAGGAAGAAGCACCCAACGCCTGACTGGTTTGCTCCCGGGCGGCATAGCGCTGCGCCAACACCGCACAAACCATCAACTGGATCTGGTGAAACAGCATCAGCGGCAGAATCATCGCGCCAATACCCGCCCCAACGAATAGCACCTGCGCCATCGGCACGCCGGTGGCGAGGCTTTTCTTGGAGCCGGCGAACAGGATGGTGATGCGGTCTTCCAAATTGAACCCCAGCACCTTGCCAAGCACGCGTGTGCCCAACAGCACCACCGCCAGCAGGATGCCGCAGACCGCGAATAGCCCCGCAAGATGCTGTGGTGATACGGTGTGCCACAGGCCAGTCACCACTGCATCGCTGAACGCGGTGTAGACCACCAGCAGGATCGAGCCCTGGTCGACGATCTTGAGCCAGCGAGCATTCTGCTTGACCCACGCACCTATCCAGCGTCGTGCGATCTGGCCGGCCACGAAAGGCACCAACAGCTGCAGGGTGATCTTCAACACTGCATCCAGACCCGACCCGGTATCGCCATTGGCCCCGAGCAACAACATCACCAGCAGCGGCGTCAGGAAAATACCGATCAGGCTGGACGCGGCAGCACTGCAAATAGCCGCTGGCACGTTACCGCGGGCTAACGAGGTAAAGGCGATGGCTGACTGCACAGTTGCGGGCAACGCGCACAGATAAAGCACCCCCAGGTACAGCTCATTGCCTACCAGCGGCACGAACAACGGCTTGAACGCCAGCCCCAGCAACGGGAACATGACGAACGTGCAGGAAAATACCAACAAATGCAGGCGCCAGTGACCGGCGCCGGCGATGATCGCCTCGCGGGAAAGCTTGGCACCGTGCAGGAAGAACAACAAACCGATTGCCAGGTTGGTCAGCCAGCCAAAGTACACCGCGCCGTCGCCCGAGCAAGGTAGCACGGAGGCAGTCAGCACCACCGCAAGTAGGCAGAGGGTGAACTTGTCGAACAACATGCGCAAATATTTCATAACAGTTTCCATCTTGTCGTTGTGCAACGATGGACGATAAGGTCTGGCGTTTTTTCCTGCTAACGCCGAAACCCCGGTGGATATCGCTCAACGGACATCCCTAACAAGGACATTGCATGATCATCAAACGTCTCGCCCCACTTAGCCTGATGTTCGCTTTCAGTTCGGTGTACGCTACCGACGCATTGCAGGCCAGGGTCGACCAGGTCATTGGCCCTTTGATGAAAGAGCAGGACATCGCAGGCATGGCCGTTGCGGTGTATGTCGATGGCCAGCCCCACTACTTCACCTATGGCGTCGCCAGTAAAGCCGATGGCAGGCCAGTGACCGCTGACACATTGTTCGAAATCGGTTCACTGAGCAAAACCTACACCGCTACCCTGGCTGCCCTGGCCAGTGCCGAGGGCAAGCTCGACCTGCAAGCTTCGGCACGCAAGTACCAGCCCGCCCTCTCCGGCACGCCCTTGGGCGAGGTCAGCGTCCTTGAACTGGGCGCCTACAGCGCGGACTGCCTGCCTTTGCAGTTCCCTGATGAGGTACAGAGCGCCGAGCAGACCCTGGCATTCTTCCAGCACTGGCAGCCGCGCACTAAGCACGGCACTCAGCGCTGCTATTCCAATCCCAGCCTGGGCTTGTTTGGCGACCTCGCGGCACGTGCGCAACATCGCCCGTTCGCCGAGGTAATGACCGATCATCTGTTGCCGCAATTGGGCCTTCGACATACCTATCTGCAGGTGCCAAGCAGCGCCCAGGGCTTGTACGCCCAAGGCTACGACGCGCAGAACCGCCCGGTGCACGTTGGCCCAGGTCCGTACGCTGACCAAGCCTATGGCATCAAGACCAGTGCCAACGACCTGCTGCGCTACCTGCGCCTACAAATGCAACCGGCTGAACTGGCACCGGCCCTGCGTAACGCCATGGCCATCACCCAGGCAGGTTACTTCAAGGTCGGTAGCATGACTCAAGGCTTGGGCTGGGAGCGCTACGCGTACCCGGTGCAACTGAACACACTGATCGAAGGTAACAGCCCTCAACTGATTCTTCAGCCGCAGGCTACTCAGCGCCTGAACCCACCACTGCCAGCCCAGCCTGCGGCTTGGTACAACAAGACCGGCTCGACCAATGGCTTCGGTGTATACGCCGCTTTCATTCCCTCCGAAGGCAAAGCCATCGCTCTGCTTGCCAACCGCAATTATCCCAACGAAGCCCGCGTGCGGGCCGCCTATAAGATCCTCGAAAAGCTCGACCACTAAGTCACGCGGAAAGGATTGTCGGACAAAATGTAGTGGATGAAAAAATTCACTACAAAACCATTGACGCCCTTCATCGGCCTTGGGCATGATGAAGCCGTCTCCCCGATCGGGAGCGGTGGCAAGGGTGTTCCAGGCGGTCTGCGCGGTAACGCAGGCTGCCCGTGGAGAGGGAATCTGTCCAAAAGGCAGCGTAAGAAAGCCCCTGTTGCGATGCTGCTGTAGCAGCCTTGGTAGCGCGCTACAACCTGTGGCGCCAACTGCGAAAATCAACAACAACTGGGTGATGGGGGCTTTATGATGAACCTGAACAACAATCCGACTATCGATCAACTGGCAGAGCTGTTCGCCGTTCGTAAGGACAGCCTCGACGACCACCTGCTGTGGGTCAGCCAAACCGGCGAGGTGCGTATTGACCGCCTGCCGCCGAACACCGTCGAGGATGAATTCGAAACGCACCTGCCCAGCATGCGTGCTCGTTTCAAGGTCTACCGCCGTGGCCAGGGCTATGTCGGCAAAAAGGCCGCAGCCGACACCGAGTTCGTTGGCCGCGTTCTGCAGACCCTGCAACAAGAATGGCCCGCCGCCCGTGAGCGGCAGGCAGTCAAGGTGATCGAATCGCTCAATTGAGCATCCATCATCATTAATCAAGCCCGGCCTGAATAGGCTGGGCTTTTTTCATGACCGCTACCAATACACTTGCTCAGGCCTTGAGCCGGTGCGGCTGCCCAGGCATCGGTAAAGCCCCCGTGGCAAGGGCCCGAGCGCGGTCGACACCCCACACCAGCGCGCGAGTCATGGTCTCGCCTGGCCGTGTTGGGTAGTACTCCTCATGCAACGACCTACCATCGCGCGCGTATAACCCAAGAAACAACTGCGTCGCGCCGAGCCGCGACAGGCGCACTTGAATATCCAGCGAGGTGCCATCGCTGAGTACCTCGTCGTGGCTGCGACAATGCAACTGGGCATCGGCCCATTGCCAATACGTCTCGTCCCTGACTCGCATGAAAGCTCAATCCTCTTTGGCCTGAATGCCACACAAGAAGACCACAAGTGGGCAGCGGCTACGAGCGCAACCGGCTATTACCATGAGCCGGGTCAATCAACATGAACAAAAACCCCGCCGTTGGGCGGGGCACTGTGAGTAGGTTCACATATTGATGGGTTTACTTGCGTGCAGGTACCCGGGGCGTGAAACGGCCTTTCTTGCTGCGCTGTACTGATGCGGGCTTGAGCTCCTCTGAATCATCCAGCGTCATGTGTGCAAAGCCAAGGCGGAAAGCTGCCTGGCCGCAACGCACTTGGCTGTTGATCGGAAAAGCATCGTTCATGTCTTCGTAAAAGGAATCGCTCATGCCCTGTCTCCGTTCAGTGGCGACCGCGCCGGCCAGTACTGGACTGGCCCCAAGAACACGGCCTGTGAAAATGAGACTAGCCGGTCACATGCAGACTGCCTGGACAAAAAACATCGAACCGACAAGTGGCATTCAGCTACCTCAGCCGCACCGCCGTGCCGGTAGCGAATACAACGACCATGCCACCCTGAACCGATGGCATGCTGATCTCGAAGTCCACCCCGACCACAGCATCGGCTTGCAACTGCCGTGCCCGCGCTATCAGCTCTTCTGTTGCCTGCTGGCGCGCCTCACGTAGCGCGCCTTCCAGCGTCTGCGAACGCCCGCCGAACACGTCACGAAACCGGGTGAAGAAATCGCGCACGAAGTTGATGCCTTGCACCGATTCGGAGCTCACCACGCCGAGGTATTCGGCGATCGGGCGACCTTCGAGCTGGCTGGTGGTAGAGATGATCACATTGCGCTCCTTGGCCTGGGTAAAATACCGAGTCTACCAAAGCCGTACTGTGCTTCCCTATTGCGCGCTGGCTGCCCGCAGGCGCTGCCCAAGTTTCGCCCCGAACACATTGACCACCAGCCCGAGCATCACCAGCAGCGCGCCCCACCCTTGCACCGCCGTCAGCCGCTCACCCAGCAACCAGGCCGAAGAGCTCAGGCCGATAACAGGCACCAGCAGCGAAAAAGGCGCTACCTTGCCCGCTGGGTGGCGCGACAACAGCTTGCTCCACAGGCTGTAGCCAATCATGGTGGCCACGAATGCCAGGTAAGCCAGTGCCAGCACCGAGCTCCAACCTATGTTTGCCAGAGAATGGGCGATGCGCTCCGGCCCCTCCAGCCACCAGGACAAGACCAGAAATGGCAGCGGCGGGATCAACCCGCCCCAGATCACCAGTGCCACCAGGTCCACCGAGCCGAAGCGTCTGGTGATGATGTTGCCCATGCCCCACATAGCACCGCCACACAGAGTCAGCAGTAGCGCAATCAGTGGCACATGACCGCTGTCTTCGCTGCCGATCAGCGCAAGGCCACTCGCCGCCACCAGCAAGCCCAGCACACTGGCCAGGCGCAGACGCTCGCCGAGGAACAGCGCAGCGAAGCCAAGCGTGAAGAAGGCCTGCGACTGCAATACCAGCGACGCAAGCCCTGGGGGCATGCCGCTGTACATGGCCTGAAAGAGGAAGGCGAATTGGCCCAGGGAGATGGTCGCGCCGTAGGCGATCAACCAGCGCCATGGCAGCTTGGGTCTCTTGACCAGAAGCACGGCAGGAAACGCCACCAGCAAAAAGCGCAAAGCGCCCAAGAGCATCGGTGGCAAGCCATCCAGGCCGACTTTGATGACCACGAAATTGACTCCCCAGGCGATGATGACCACTAGGGCGATCAGCAGGTCCTTGAGCGGCATTGCAGCTTCCTTCTTCAAGCGTTCTAGACATATTTAGTAACAGCATAAGGGCTTTCTTAAAGGAGCGACCAGCACAGTTGTGGCCAACCCTTGCGCTACAGATAGTGTTACGTCCGCCGAAGTCCGCTGACCTCATCTGCATGTTCATCAGTAAGTCCACTGTGAATCATCAGCGCTTTCGCCGCTGGCGACTATCTCGGGGTATAGGCGATCAGAACAAAGCAGGCGTACTGGCAGTAGTACGTAATACGTACATACCGAAGTCTGCGGCAGCCGCCGGGAATGTCCGAGCACGCACTGGACAGCACGAGGAATAGCGAAGAGCTTGCGCTCCACGCATTTGCACCTAGCTCCGAACCCGTGGCATAGATACTGGTCAACGTTCTTATGTGGTCGATTTCGCGCTTTCCGAGGAGAACCTGCATGAGCAAGCCCAGCTACGTCCCGCCCAAGGTCTGGCGCAACGACGCCGCGTCCGGCGGCCAATTCGCCAGCATCAACCGCCCCATCGCAGGGCCGACCCATGACAAACAACTACCGATCGGCAACCACCCTCTTCAGCTGTACTCACTGGCCACGCCCAATGGGGTAAAAGTCACCATCCTTCTCGAGGAATTGCTTGCCTTGGGCCACAGCGGCGCCGAATACGATGCCTGGCTGATTCGCATCGGCGACGGCGATCAGTTCTCCAGCGGGTTCGTCGAGGTCAACCCCAACTCCAAAATCCCAGCACTGCTCGACCGCAGCGTAGAGCCGCCGGTGCGTGTTTTCGAATCTGGTTCGATCCTGCTGCACTTGGCGGAAAAATTCAGTGCATTGCTGCCCACAGCTCCAGCAGAGCGCACCGAAACGCTGAACTGGCTGTTCTGGCAGATGGGCGCGGCGCCGTATCTTGGCGGTGGGTTCGGCCACTTCTACGTCTACGCGCCGGAAAAAATCGAGTACGCCATCAACCGCTTCACCATGGAAGCCAAGCGCCAACTCGATGTACTGGAGCGCCGTCTGGCGGTCAGCAAGTACCTAGGCGGCGAGCGCTACAGCATCGCCGACATCGCCGTGTGGCCATGGTATGGCCAGCTAGTGCTCGGCAAGCTTTATGATGCCGCCGAGTTTCTTGCGGTAGACGAATACCCGAACCTTCAGCGCTGGGCTAAAGCCATCGCCGAACGCCCAGCTGTGCAGCGCGGCACCCGCGTCAACCGCACCTGGGGCGATGAAGCCAGCCGAGTGCCGGAACGTCACTCGGCAGCGGACCTGGACTGATGCAACAGGGGCCGCGCTGCGGCCCCGACAATGCCCCGACGCAACAACCCATTTCTGCAGCGCAAACCTCCCTCTCTCGATCCCTTCTTGTACACTCCTGGCATTAGCCCAACCTGCACAAATTCTGGTGAAAGCATGATCGAGGTAACCGAGGTTTCCATCGCCGAACTGCGCGATGCGCTCGAAACAGGCCGCACGACGTCGGTCGAGTTGGTCAAAGCCTATCTGGCACGAATCGAGGCCTATGACGGTGCCGATACGGCCACTGCACTCAATGCCGTAGTGGTACGCAACCCCGAAGCGCTCAAAGAAGCTGAAGCCTCTGACGCTCGTCGCAGCAAGGGCCAAACGCTGAGCCCGCTGGACGGCATCCCCTACACCGCCAAGGACAGTTATCTGGTCAAGGGCCTGACCGCCGCTTCCGGCAGCCCTGCGTTCAAGGACCTGGTCGCCCAGCGCGACGCCTTCACCATCGAGCGCCTGCGGGCTGCCGGTGCGGTGTGCCTGGGCAAGACCAATATGCCGCCGATGGCCAATGGTGGCATGCAGCGTGGTGTTTATGGGCGCGCCGAAAGCCCATACAACGCCAAGTACCTCACTGCACCGTTCGCCTCGGGTTCATCCAATGGCGCCGGCACCGCGACCGCCGCCAGTTTCAGCGCTTTCGGGCTGGCCGAAGAAACCTGGTCGAGCGGGCGCGGCCCGGCCTCGAACAATGGCCTGTGCGCCTACACCCCATCGCGCGGGGTGATTTCGGTACGCGGTAACTGGCCGCTGACCCCCACCATGGACGTCGTGGTGCCTTACGCCCGGACCATGGCCGACCTGCTGGAAATTCTCGATGTGGTGGTGGCCGATGACGCCGACCCGCGCGGTGATCTGTGGCGCCTGCAGCCGTGGGTGCCGATCCCCAAGCCGTCCTCTGTACGCCCAGCCTCCTACCCAAGCCTTGCGGCCAGCGCCAGTCTCAAGGGTAAGCGATTTGGCGTACCGCGCATGTACATCAATAAAGATGAAGCGGCCGGCACTTCAGCGAAGCCTGGAATCGGCGGCCCCACCGGGCAACGCATCAACACCCGCGCCAGCGTCATCGACTTATGGAACCAAGCGCGTCAAGCCCTGGAGGCGGCCGGCGCCGAGGTGGTCGAGGTGGATTTCCCGCTGGTGTCCAACTGTGAAGGCGACCGGCCGGGTGCGCCGACGGTTTACAACCGCGGCATCGTCAGCAGGCAATTCCTGCACGACGAACTGTGGGAGCTGTCCGGCTGGGCATTCGATGACTTTCTGCAGGCCAACAATGATCCGAAGCTCAACCGCCTGGCCGATGTCGACGGCCCGCAGATCTTCCCCCACGACCCCGGCACACTGCCCAACCGTGAGGACGACCTGGCCGCCGGCATGGACGAATACGTCAACATGGCCAAGCGTGGCCTGAAGAGCTGGGAGCAGATCGAGACGCTTGAATACGGCCTGCGCGGGCTGGAAAAAACCCGCAAAATGGACCTTGAAGACTGGATGGACGCTCAGCGCCTGGACGCCGTGCTGTTCCCAACCGTGGCCGATGTTGGGCCGGCCGATGCCGACGTCAACCCAACCTCGGCGGACATTGCCTGGAGCAACGGCATCTGGGTCGCCAATGGCAACCTGGCCATACGTCACCTAGGTGTGCCGACCGTAACCGTGCCAATGGGCGTAATGGCAGACATCGGCATGCCAGTTGGCTTGACCTTCGCGGGCAAGGCTTACAGCGACAATGACCTGCTGAGCTTTGCTGCGGCGTTTGAGGCCACTGGATCGCGGCGGATGATTCCGCCGCGTACGCCAGCTCTGGGTTAACACACCCAGGCTACAGGTGAACCCGCTTGCAGGGCGATTCGGCCAGCATGAGGGGTTCACCTGCACTGACATAGGCCATGTGTCGCTTATTTCAACGAGCTGTGTAAAAATCAACACAAAGTTGAAATAGTGGTCCCTCCATGGCACCCATCGAAGAACGAGCACTGACATTCAAAGTGCTCAAGGCCGCTATTCAGGCCTTGGGCAGTGTCGCCCCGCGCAACATGGAAATCCTCCTGCACGACCTGGACCACCCGGAGCATTCCGTGGTGTCTATCGTCAACGGCCATATTTCCGGGCGGGTCATTGGCAGCCCGATCCTCGCCGCCCCAGAGCAGGACCAAGGTTTCAAAGCGCTGATGCACGCAAGCCACGCCCAACGAGGCGCGGACCCCGTGGTATTGCCTGATTACCCCACCTCGGTGAAAGGCCGCACGCTGCGCAGTGCCACGGCAATTCTGCGCGACAGCAGCGGCCACCCCTTCGCCAGCCTGTGCGTCAACACTGACCTGAGCGACCTGAATGCCGCGATGGATTTTCTGCGCCAGCTGCAGCCATTGGGCGCTGAACCGCCGGAGGCTATCGTTGAGGAGCCTGCCGACATGGCGTTGTTGATGGCAGAAATCATCGAACACGCGCTACAGCGCACAGGCCATGGCCGAATGAACAAGCAGGCCAAGGTCGAAGCCGTGAGAGTGATGCAGGAGCGCGGCCTGTTCATCGTCAAGGGCGGCGTGGAAAAGGCCGCTACTGCCCTC
The DNA here is from genome assembly GCF_046230725.1 of Pseudomonas sp. KCJK9000. Taxonomy (NCBI): domain Bacteria; kingdom Pseudomonadati; phylum Pseudomonadota; class Gammaproteobacteria; order Pseudomonadales; family Pseudomonadaceae; genus Pseudomonas; species Pseudomonas sp. KCJK9000. The sequence goes on from NZ_JBJJLN010000003.1 coordinate 73,516, forward strand.
GGCGTCACCCGTTACACCATCTACAACTACCTAGAGCAATTGCGCGGAGCGAACCGATGACCTTGCACATTCACACGCCATTGATCGAATCACGCCCGCTGTCGCTTGCCGCAGGTGCTACGGTGCGGCTCAAACTCGATGCCCTGCAGCCCTGCGGCTCGTTCAAGCTGCGCGGCGTAGGCCATGCCTGCGAGATACACCACGGGCGGGGTGCGCGGCACTTTGTGTCGTCGTCGGGCGGCAATGCCGGGCTAGCGGTGGCCTATGCCGGGCGCACGCTGGGGGTACCCGTCACTGTGGTGGTGCCTGAAACCACCACCGAGCGCGCCAAGCAGTTGCTGCGCCTTGAGGACGCCAAGGTGGTGGTGCATGGCAGTTCGTGGCAAGAGGCCAACGAACTGGCCTTGACGCTGGTTGGCGCCGAAGATGCATTCATTCACCCGTTCGACGACCCGCTGCTGTGGGCAGGGCATGCCAGCCTGGTAGATGAAGTGGCAGCGGCAGGTTTCAAACCCGATGCAGTGGTGCTGTCGGTTGGCGGCGGCGGGCTGCTCAGCGGTGTGGTCCAGGGCCTGCAGCGCAATGGCTGGGACGACGTACCGGTATTGGCAGTGGAAACCCGCGGAGCTGCCTCACTGCATGCGGCCATGCAGGCCGGGCACACGGTGGAACTGCCGGGCATCGCTTCGGTGGCCAGCTCACTGGGTGCCAAGCGCGTGGCGGAACAGGCGCTGGCGTGCACCCGAGCACATCCCGTGCACAGCCACGTGGTCAGCGACCGCGCTGCGCTACAGGCTTGCGAGCGCTTTCTACTTGACCATAGGTTGCTGGTCGAACCGGCGTGTGGTGCTGCCCTTGCGCTCGCCTACGATGAGCAGACCCTGGCCAGCTACTCACGTGTGCTGGTAGTGGTTTGCGGCGGCGCCACCGCCACGCTGGAACAGATCCAGGCGTGGCTCAAGCAGGCTCACTGACCCACGATCAAAGAAGGTTGCACCTGTCAGGCTTTTTCCAGGGCATCTTCTTTGTGCATCGCCAAATGCCCGGTCTTGTCGCTTTTGACTTCATATTGTGGCGCCTCTTTTGAGCAGTGGCGCTGTCGCCCGCAGAATTCGACGTCCTGCACATGCACCTTGACTACCTTGCCATGGATGACGCCGGCCTCGGAATTCCACTTCACGTGGTCGCCAGCCTTGTACCGATTGCTCATGATATTCCCCTTGCCGTTGGTCGAACTGTCATCAAGTTGTTCGCATTGCGCTGTACTACTGAACCTTCCTTAGGTTGAACAATTCAATGCTGATCACCGCCGCCTGGACGAAATGCACCCTGCGCCCTTTCGATCTGTGGCAAGTGAAGGCACAATGCGGGTCTTTTTTTTGGCCGGCCTGGCCGGGGGCCTTTAAATGATCAAGACGCCGTACTACCTCATCGACAAAACCAAGCTGCTGAGCAACATGGAGAAGATCGCTTACGTGCGTGAAAACTCCGGGGCCAAGGCGCTGCTCGCCCTCAAGTGCTTCGCCACCTGGTCGGTGTTCGACCTGATGCAGCAGTACATGGACGGCACCACCTCGTCGTCGCTGTTCGAGCTCAAGCTCGGCCGCCAGAAGTTCGCTGGCGAAACCCATGCCTACAGCGTGGCCTGGGCCGATGACGAGATCGAGGAAATGCTCGAGAATTGCGACAAGATCATTTTCAATTCTATCGGGCAGCTACAGCGCTTCGCCGAACAGTCCGAAGGCAAGGTCCGCGGCCTGCGCGTCAACCCCCAGGTGAGTAGCTCCGACTACCTGCTGGCCGACCCAGCCCGCCCGTTCAGCCGCCTCGGGGAATGGGACCCGGAAAAGATCGAGCAAGTGATCGAGCAGATTTCCGGCTTCATGTTCCACAACAACTGCGAGAACGGCGACTTCAGCCTGTTCGACAAAATGCTGTCGCACATCGAAGAGCGTTTCGGTCACCTGCTGCACAAGGTCCAATGGGTCAGCCTGGGTGGCGGGATCCATTTCACCGGCCAAGGGTATGCACTGGACGCCTTCTGCGCGCGCTTGAAGGCCTTCTCGCAGAAATACGGTGTGCAGGTCTACCTGGAACCAGGCGAGGCCGCCATTACCAATAGCGCTTCGCTTGAAGTGACGGTGCTCGACACCCTGTTCAACGGCAAGCACCTGGCCGTGGTGGACAGCTCGATCGAGGCACACCTGCTGGACCTTCTGATCTACCGCCTCAACGCCAAAATGGCCCCCAATGACGGCGAACATACCTACATGGTGTGCGGCAAGTCGTGCCTGGCGGGTGACATCTTCGGCGAATACCAATTCGACCGCCCTCTGGCCATCGGCGACCGCCTGTCGTTCATCGACACTGCCGGTTACACCATGGTCAAGAAAAACTGGTTCAACGGTCTGAAAATGCCATCGATCGTGGTCAAGCAGCTCGACGGCAGCGTCGAGGTGGTCCGCGACTTCGGTTTCGAAGACTACGTTTCCAGCCTGTCTTAAGACTGGCAATCCAAGTAAGGAGCAACAGGTAAATTGAAGAAGAACGTTCTTATCATTGGTGCAGGAGGTGTCGCCAAGGTGGTGGCCCACAAGTGCGCGCAGCATAACGACGAACTGGGTCGTATCGCCATCGCGTCACGGAACATCTCCAAATGCCAGGCCATCATCGACAGCGTCAAGGCCAAGGGTAGCCTGAAGGTACCCGCCGACATCCAGGCCTTTTCGCTCAATGCCCTCGATGTCGAGGCGACCAAGGCACTGATCCGCGAGACCGAGTCGCAGATCGTGATCAACGTAGGTTCCGCCTTCCTCAACATGTCGGTGCTGCGTGCCTGCATCGATACCGGTGTCGCCTATCTGGACACCGCCATCCACGAAGAGCCGGGCAAGATCTGCGAGACCCCGCCGTGGTACGGCAACTACGAGTGGAAACACCTCGAAGAGTGCCAACAAAAGAACATTACCGCCATTCTCGGCGTCGGTTTCGACCCGGGTGTGGTGAACAGCTACGCAAAACTTGCGCAGCAGCAATATTTCGACAGCATTGACTCGATCGACATTCTCGACGTCAACGCAGGCTCCCACGGCAAGTACTTCGCCACCAACTTCGACCCGGAAATCAACTTCCGTGAATTCACCGGGCAAGTCTGGAGCTGGCAGAACAGCCAGTGGACCAGCAACACCATGTTCGAAGTCAAGCGTACCGATGACCTGCCGGTAGTCGGCTCGCAAAACCTCTACCTGACCGGCCACGATGAGGTGCATTCGATCTCGAAGAACCTCAATGTGCCGAATGTGCGGTTTTGGATGAGCTTCGGCGAGCACTACATCAACGTGTTCACCGTGCTGAAAAACCTCGGCCTGCTCTCCGAGCAACCGGTCAAAACCGCCGAAGGCCTGGAAGTGGTACCGCTGAAAGTAGTCAAAGCCGTGCTGCCTGACCCAGCTTCGCTGGCCCCGGGCTACACCGGCAAGACCTGCATCGGTGACCTGGTCAAAGGCACTAAGGACGGTAAGCCACGCGAAGTGTTCATCTACAACGTTGCTGACCACGAAGAGGCCTACGCTGAAACCGACAGCCAGGGTATTTCCTACACTGCCGGTGTACCTCCTGTGGCGGCAGCTCTGCTAGTTGCCCGTGGCCAGTGGGATGCCAAGCGCATGGTCAACGTCGAGGAACTGCCAGCCGAACCGTTCCTGAAGGCGCTGGACGTGATGGGCCTGCCGACCCGTGTGAAAGACGAAAATGGCGATCGTCCATGGGACGCTGAAGCCTAAACGGTCAGACACCAGGGGCGCCCACAGGGCGCCCCTTCTCTATTGGGTGTTCGCGCACATACCTTTCGTAGGCTGCCCCTTGCAAAAGCCAGGCTCTGCAAATACTGTATGAATATTCAGTATCTCGGGGCACGCCATGCAGCTCATCGCCAAACTCGGTATTCTTGCCGACGCCGCCAAGTATGATGCCTCTTGCGCCAGTAGCGGGGCGCCAAAGCGCAGCTCGCGCGGCAGCAGTGGCCTAGGGGCTACCGATGGCATGGGTATCTGCCACAGCTACACCCCTGATGGTCGCTGTGTTTCGTTACTCAAGGTGCTGCTCACCAACTTCTGCCTGTACGACTGCCAGTACTGCGTCAACCGCCGTTCGAGCAATGTGCCCAGAGCCCGCTTCAGCCCTGAAGAGGTGGTACGCCTGACCCTGGACTTCTACCGGCGCAACTGCATCAGCGGCCTGTTCTTGAGCTCCGGCATCATTCGTTCCGCTGACTACACCATGGAGCAGTTGATCCGCGTGGCGCGCTTGCTGCGTGAGGAGCACAACTTCCGTGGCTACATCCACCTCAAGACCATCCCCGATGCCGACCCTCTGTTGATCGAAGAAGCCGGTCGGCTGGCCGACCGACTCAGCGTCAATATCGAGTTGCCGACCGATGCCAGCCTCAAGCGCCTGGCGCCGGAAAAACAGGCTCACACCATTCGCCAGGCCATGGGTGTGATTCATCAGAGCCAGCAAGCAGTAGCCGGTGAACCGAAGGCCCCACGCTTTACCCCAGCCGGGCAGAGTACTCAGGTGATCGTCGGTGCCGACAGCACCGACGACAGCACGTTGCTGCGCAACGCCGAGTCCCTGTATCAGGGCTTTGGCCTCAAGCGGGTGTACTACTCGGCCTTCAGCCCGATCCCTGACAGCCCTGGCAGTGTTCCCCTGGCCGCACCGCCACTGCTGCGCGAACACCGTTTGTATCAAGCCGATTTCCTGCTGCGCGGTTATGGCTACAAAGCCGGAGAATTGCTCGGCCAGGCCGGCAACCTGGCGCTGGACATCGACCCCAAGTTGGCTTGGGCACTGGCCAATCGGGAGGTGTTTCCGCTGGACGTGAACCGCGCTGAACCAGCGCTGCTGGCCCGCATCCCCGGCATAGGCTTGCGCAGCGTACAGCGGCTGGTAGCCCTGCGCCGTGAGCGACGGGTGCGCTACGACGACCTGATTCAGTTGCGCTGCGTGCTGGACAAGGCGCGGCCATTCATCGTCACCAGCGACTACCGCCCCGCCGATGGAGAATTGCGCAGCGGCCTGCTTCGGGCGCGTTTGCGCGAACCTCAGGCACCGGTGCAGATGGGGTTGTGGGGGTGATCGCGCTCGATTGCGATGGGCAGTTCGGCATCTGGCGTAACCAGGCCCGTAGCCTGCTCGGCCATGGCATCGACCCTGCCAACGTGACCTGGGCCCAAGGCCCTACTCAAGATCTGCTAGCCCTACCCATACCACTGCCCGAGGGCCCTGGCCCATTCCGCGCCAAGGTGCCAGCTGCGTTGTTGACGCAATTGGAGCAAGCCTCACGCTACCGCGGCGAGCAACGCTGGAACTTGTTGTACGAAGTGCTTTGGCGCGTTGCCCATGGCGACCGTACCGCAATGCTGGCCGGTGACCGCCTGGGTAGCGAATTGCAGCGGCGGATCAAGCAGGTCAGTAGAGAGGCGCATCACCTGCATGCGTTCGTGCGCTTCGTGCCCTTGCCAGACCCGTTGGCCGAAACCCTGCAATTGGATTTGGTGGCGTATCACGAGCCTGCTCACGACATTCTGGAAAGCGCCAGCGGGCACTTCGCCGACCGCCTGGGCACCCAGCGTTGGTTGATTGCAACGCCTCAGGACGGTATCCGCTTTGACGGTCACGGCTTTGATTATCGGCGGCGCTGCCCTATCGACTGGCAACAATGGGCGCAACACGCTGAAGACCCAGGTGCGCAGCTCTGGTGTACCTACTATCGGCACACCTTCAACCCGGCCAGGCTCAATCCCGATGCACTGCGTCTGCACATGCCTGGGCGGTTCTGGCGGCATTTGCCCGAGGGTATGCTGATTCCTCAGCTAGAAGGCTTGGCGCGGCAAGGCAAGCAGCGTGATGGGCAGGCGCTGGAGGTGGCTAGCCAACAAGGCAAGACGATTAAGCTTTCCAGCGAGTTGTGAAAATTTTGTAATGGATTTGGCATACCACCTTCCCATGTAGCGACACATCCTGACAGAATTACTGCTAATAATTCTCATGTTTAATTACATTAGCAGTACTCAGGAGCTTATCCACCATGCTGTCGCCCCTCGCGCCCACGCGCCCCCTGCCCGCCCGCAACTTGCTCGCCATGGCCGTGTGCATGGCCATCGCCTCACCGGTGCTGGCCGAAGAAGCCCCCGCAACGCTAGAGCTTGGCGCAACAGAAATCAGCTCCGAGACACTGGGCAGCACTACCGAAGGCTCGGGTTCTTACACCACCGGCTCCATGTCCACCGCGACCAAATTGCCGCTGAGCATGCGTGAGACCCCCCAGGCAGTGACGGTGATCACTCGCCAGCGCATGGATGACCAGGCCATGACAAGTATCAACGACGTGGTCAGAGCGACCCCTGGCCTGTTTCTCGATTACTCCAGCGGCCCTGGCCGACAGACCTACTCGGCGCGTGGCTTCGACATCGACAACCTGATGTACGATGGCATACCCAGTGGCTATACCGGCTACGTGGTCGGGGTACAACCCAATCTGGCAATGTTCGATCGGGTCGAGGTCGTGCGCGGTGCAACTGGCCTGGTCACTGGTGCCGGTAACCCGTCGGCGGCGATTAACCTGGTACGCAAGCGTCCACTGGCCGAGCAGAAGGTCACCCTCACTGGCGCCGCTGGCAGTTGGGACAACTACCGCGGCGAGCTGGATGCCTCCAGCCCGCTCAACGACAGCGGCACCCTGCGTGGTCGCGTGGTCGCCTCCTACCGGGACGCCAACAGCTTCGTAGACGACGTCGAAGAGGACCACGGTCTTTTCTACGCCGTGACCGAGGCGGATCTGTCCGATGACACCAGCCTGCTGCTGGGTTTTTCCCATCAAAAGGACAAGACCAATTACTTCTGGGGCGCAATGCCCACTGCCCTCGATGGCCACCACATGGGCTTCTCGCGCTCCTACAACCCCGGCACCGATTGGGAGAACAAGGACCAGCAGATCGACACCCTGTTCGCCGAATTGCGCCATCGCCTGGCCAATGACTGGACGCTTCAGCTCAACGCCAACTATGCGCAACAGGATGGCACCTTCACAGGTTCCTACCAGTCGCGCTGGAGTGGGCTGCAGGCGCCCATCTCGCGCACGGTTTACCAATCCAAGCACCAGGAGAACCAGACGGGCCTGGATGGTTTCCTCAGTGGCCCCTTCGAGCTGCTGGGGCGAACCCACGAACTGGTGGTCGGTGCCAGCAAACGCATCTACGACATGGACACGCGCAACTATGACCCTTACGACCTGAGTTGGCCGCTCAACGGCAGCAAGCCAAACTTCGTACATATCAGCAACGAACGCGAAGTCACCACCCAGGACGGCGTGTACCTGACGACTCGGCTGAATTTGGCCGACCCGCTCAAACTGATTCTTGGTGGCCGCCTGGACTGGTACGACTACGATAATCGCGACGGCGACGGCGACTACAAGGTCACCCGCAACGTAACCAAGTACGCTGGCTTGATTTACGACCTCGACGACCATCACTCGGTGTATGTCAGCTACAGCGACATCTTCACCCCGCAGAGCAGCAAGGACACCTCTGGCACACCCGTCAAACCGATCGTGGGCAAGAACTACGAGGTCGGTATCAAGGGCGAATATTTTGGCGGCGCGCTCAATGCCAGTGTTGCCCTGTTCCGCATCGACCAGGAAAACCGTGCCACGCAGATCTTCGTCGCAAATTGCCCGCAAACCACTTGCTACCAAGCTTCCGGCGAGGTCCGCAGCCAGGGTATCGACATGGAACTGCAAGGCGCCCTGACACCGAACTGGCAGATCGCAGGCGGCTACACCTACGCCCGCGTGCACACCCTCAAAGACGCCGCCACCCCCGCCAATGTCAATCAGCGGTTCGACACCGACACCCCGGAGCACATGTTCAAGCTGAACACCGTTTACCATTTCCAGGGCCCGCTGGAAAAACTGCGGGTCGGCGGCAACATTTCGTGGCAGAGCCGCATCTATAACGACTTCACCGTAGCCGATGGCAGTCAGTACCGACTGGTTCAGGGTGCTTATGCAGTCACTGACCTGATGGCCGGCTACCGGGTCAACCAGCATCTGGACCTGCAGCTCAATGCCAACAACGTGTTTGACCGCAAATACTACTCGGCGGTTGCCAGCTCCGTGAGCTATGGCGGCGACACATGGGGCGCCCCGCGCAATATGATGCTGACGGCCAAGTACAGCTTCTGAGCAAGCGCCTGACGACACCGGCCAGGCCGGTGCTCGCAGGCTGCCTCAAGCCGGAACGTTCAGCCGAACAGCTTGGCCAGGCAACCCAGCTTTTTCTTGTATGAGCGCCGGGCTGCCAGGGCATCCTCCAGGGTCACCGCCAGGAATCGCGCCTGCTGGTTTGGCTGCATCTGCCCTATCAGATCCAGGTCGGCACTGATCACCGTGCCGATCATCGCATAGCCACCGCCGGACACAGCATCGCGGTGCAGGATGATCGGCTCAAGCCCCGCCGGGACCTGAATAGAGCCTATCGGGTAGCAGCTATCGACGATGTTCGAGGGGTCCGAGCCGGCTCCGAAAGGTTGTTCGCGGGCTTGGAAGCTCAGCGCGCCCCCGCCCTTGTAGCGATAGCCTATCCGATCGGCTTCCGAACCCACGGTCCAGGCATCGGTGAAAAAGCGCTTGGCTGCCGCCTCGGTCAGGCGGTGAAAGTACAGCCCCGGCACCACCCGCAACAGCACTTCGCCACCCAATGCCTGGCGCAACGCCATCGGCAGACTGGCCCCGGCACGGCCCCTGCCACTGGGCACACCTACCGGCAGAAGATCGCCCGCCGCCAGCTTGCGCCCGTGAAAGCCACCCAGCCCGCCAAGGGCGTAGGTCGAACGGCTGCCCAGCGCCATCGGCACATCGATGCCCCCGGCCACTGCCAGGTAAGCTCGCGCACCTGCCGCGGGGTAGCCAAAGCGCAGTACCTGCCCGGCACGCACGGCAAAAGCGGTGTCTGGGCGCTGTTCCCGGTCATCGAGCAGCACCGGCATTTGCGCGCCGCAGACCGCGACCAAGGCATCTTGCTGAAATTCCAGTTCCGGCCCCACCAAGGCACACTCAAGGCCCGCCGCGTCTGCCGGGTTGCCGACCAAGTGGTTGGCGGCCTGCAATGCATACTGGTCCAGCGCGCCAGAAGGCGGTATGCCGAGGTGATAGTAACCTTCGCGGCCCAGGTCCTGTACCGAGGTGGCCAACCCGGGTTTGATGACCTTGATCATGCCAACACCTCCTGCAGCGACTTGGGGTAGCCGACAGGGTCGGCAAGAAATGCATCCAGAGAGAACTCCACCGGACGTATGCGCAAGTCGAAACGGCCGTCTTCCACATCCGCCACGGCCTGGTCGTAGGCCTGGCGGTCGATAGGCTTGAACTGCACGATATCCCCCGGGCGGAAGAACACCATGTGCTCTTTGAGGTAGGCCAGTGACTGCTGCGGGTCATAGATCGGCGCCGGGGTCACGCCGAACATCTGGTAGCCACCGGCGCCACGTACCGAATAGATGCAGCCGAAACAGCCGCCATGGCCCAGGGTCAGCTTGGGTGTGTCGGTACGCGGACGCAGGTACTTTGGCACCTGCAACTGCCGCTCACGCTCCACCATCTGGAACATGAACGGCAAGCCGGCAACGAATCCCACCATCGACACGAACCACGGCGCGCCACTGTGCGCAGCGACGAAGGCCTCGACGTTGGCCAGCCCATTGATGCGGGCAGCGTACTCCAGGTCGGTGCTGTCCGGGTCCTGGTGACGATCACGGAAGCGCATCAGCGTCTCGTGGGTCCAAGGGTCGTTGTACAGCACCGGGATCTCGATGATCCGAGTGCTCAGCGAGCGCTCGGTTACAGCTTGGGCCTCGGCGCTTCGAACTGCTTCGAGCAAGGCGTGGGGGGCGATGCGATCGGGGTCGAAACGCACCTGGAACGAGGCGTTGGCCAGGCAGATATCCAGCACGCCTTCCAGTGCCAGACGTTCCACTGCACGGGTCACCGCCATACCTTTGAAAAAGGCCTCCAGCGACATGCTGTCGCTGACTTCGGCGAACAGGTGCTCGTCGGCACCGAAGCTGTAGCGGATCGGGGAAGTCGCCATGTCTGCTCCTTGTTGGAATCTTTATCGACGGCAGGCAAAACAATGCGGTGCTGCGGGCCTTGGCGTCTTCGCGCCAGCAGCCAATCAAGCTCGGTGCGGTGCACGCACCTCGATACCTGCAGCGTCCAGCGCAGCGCGAGTGGCTTCGACCAGATCGAGCGCTCCGGGTGTGTCGCTATGCAGGCAGATCGACTCGAATTCGACGGTCAGATCCTGGCCCTCCACGGTTTGCACACGCCCCTGCTGACATGCCCGCAGCACTCGCTCGGCAACCCTTTGTGGCTGATAGCCGCTTACGTTGCGGGTAAATACGATCGAGCCACTGAGGTCGTATTCGCGGTCTGCGTAGAACTCCCGCACGACCGGCTGGCCCAGCTCTTGGGCGATGCGGCAGATCACCGAGCCGGGCATGCAATACAGCAACAAGTCAGGCGCCAGAACCTGCAGGTTTTCTACCAGCAGGCGTGCCGCCTCCTCGTCACGGGCCAGATGCATGTACAGCGCGCCATGGGGCTTGATGTGCTGCAGGCGCACGCCCTGTGCCCAGGCGATTTCGCGCAGGGCGCCAAGCTGATAAAGGATATCGTCGACCAGCTCTTGAGCCGGTGCGTTGATATGCCGGCGACCGAAACCCACCAGGTCGCGGAAACCAGGATGCGCGCCCACCCCAACACCCAGCGCCTTGGCCCGCGCAACCGTGCGCCGCATGGTCCCGGGGTCACCGGCATGAAAGCCAGTGGCGATGTTGGCCGAGCTGATGAATGCCATCAGTTCGTTATCGACACCATCGCCGATCGTCCAAGGCCCGAAGCCCTCGCCCATATCAGAATTGAAATCCACTACACGCATCGCGCTACCCCTGGCTTGTGACGGCATGCCAGCCACGTTAGATTCTGCCTGCCCCCTTGGGAAGATCTATAAACAGATGGGGTGTCTTCTGAAAATCAGATACCCAGGAGCCGACCGTGTCTCTCACGCTACGCCAGGTACGTTACTTCGTTGCCACTGCCGAGATTGGCCAGATCTCCCAGGCAGCGATACACCTCAATATCTCCCAGTCGGCGATCACCACTGCGATCAAGGAATTGGAAGCCATGCTGGGTGTGCTGTTATTTCAGCGCTCGGCCCAAGGCATGAGCCTGACCGAAGCTGGCCGGCACTTTCTCAACCGCGCCTACGTGATCCTGCGCAGCGTCGACGATGCCCTGAACAGTCCGCTACCCAACGTGCGTGCCAGTGGCCTTCTGCACCTTGCGGCAAGCTATACCGTCATCGGCTACTTTCTGCCGCACCATTTGCAGCGCCTGGAGCACTGGCACCCGGACGTGGAGCTCAAGGTCCACGAGCAGGAGCGCAGCGCCATCGAGCAAGGGCTGCTGGAGGGACGTTTCGACATGGCAGTGGTGCTCACCGCCAACCTCACCCATCCGGATATCGTCTCCGAGACCCTGTTCAATTCCGAGCGCCGGCTGTGGCTGCCCGGCCATCATCCGCTGTGTGAGCGGTCGGCCGTGAGCCTGGCCGACGTGGCCCAGCAGCCGTTCATTCTGCTCACTGTCGATGAGGCCGAACAAAGCGCCATGCGCTATTGGCAGCAGGCCGGGCAGCGACCGAATGTGCGGGTACGCACAAGCTCGGTGGAAGCGGTACGCAGCATGGTGGCCAATGGCAGCGGCGTGGCGATCCTTTCCGATCTGGTGCACCGCCCCTGGTCGCTGGAAGGCAAGCGTATCGAAACGGTGTCCATCTCCGACCCGGTGACGCCTATGAGTGTGGGCCTTGCCTGGCACCGCGAACGCGCATTCAGCCCGGCGATGCAAGCACTGCGCGATTACTTCCGCGATGCTTTCCTGGCACCGCAGCAACATGCAGCCAGGCGCTGAAACGCCTGACCAACCCACGCAGCCGATGGCCCGGTACAAGCCTCACTCGGCCTTGGTCTGCTCGGCCAGCTTGGCCAGCAGTGCCTTAGCCAGTGCCTTGTCGGAGAAAGGGTTTTGCCCAGTGATCAGTTCTCGATCCACCTGCACGTGCGGCTGCCAGGCCTGGGCGTAGCTCATCGCCCCACCGGCACCGGCCATGGCCGCGGCGGGGTAGAAAAGCAGCTTCTGCGGTTTGAGGGATGCCTCGAACACCTGCTCTTCAGCGTCGGAGAAGATGGTCATGCGGTAGCCTTGATAGGCCCAGTCGTCAGCCACCGGTTGCTCGCCACGCGCCAGGGCGGCCTGATAGCTGGCAGGGTCTCGTTGCGCCGACAACAATGCGATTGGCCCGTGGCAAATGGCAGCCGTGGCTTTTCCGGCCTGGTGGAAGTGGCGTAGTAAAGCCCCGACCTCTGGGTTGTTGGCCAGGTCGATCAGCGGCGCGTGGCCGCCGGGAATGAACAAACCGGCGTAGCGGTCGAGGTCGCCAGCCAGCACTTCTTTGAGCGATAGAGTGTCGTCGATGCCCGGCAGGCCCTGCACAAGTTGCTCGATGCGCCGCATTTCTTTGACGTCCCCGGCAAAATACTGCGGATCCACCGAGCGTATGTCTACGCTAGGCGCGTTGCCTTTAGGCGTCACCAGCACCAGCTTATAGCCAGCTTTGAGCAACTGGTCAGCAGGGACGCCAAACTCGTTGAGGTAATAACCTGTGGGATAGCGCTTGCCATCCTCCAGCATCAACTGGTTTTCACTGGACAGCAGAACCAGCACTTCGCCTTTGGGTGCCGCGTGTGCACCGCCGGCAAGCACTGCTGCGGTTATTGCCAGGCCCAGGGTGGGGATGCTTTTCATCATGTGCTACCTATTCACTTGGATTCAGTGGGCGCAGTCTAAACAGAGCGCTAAGATTCGATAATTCGAAACCCTTCATCTCTGTAATCCAAATAATGAATATCGCCGGCAAGGATCTGAACCTACTGTATTTGTTCCATGTGCTCTATCAGGAACGCAACGCCACGATGGCTGCAGCCCGCATGGCCTTGAGCCAACCCGCATTGAGCCACAAGCTGAACAAGCTTCGACACCAGTTCGGCGACCCGCTGTTTGTGCGTGCCCCCCGTGGCCTTACCGCCACGCCGCGTGCCCACGAACTTGCCCCCCAGGTGCAGCAGCTGGTCGAGGGGCTGGCCACCTTCTATGAGCAATGCGAGGGCCAGGACTTCTTGGCCCGCCCTGCACGTTTGCACGTCTACAGCACGGACTTCATGGAGCAGACCCTGCTGCCTCGGTTGCTGCCGGTGCTGCGGCAGTCAGCGCCAAACCTGGTGCTGGTGACCCACAATACGGGGGGCCAATTGCCCCGAGAAGCGCTGGAGAAGGGCACCTGCGATGTGGCCATCGCGGGCTTCTACACCGACCTGCCTGACACCTTCCATCAGCAGCGCCTGCTCAGCGAGGACTTCGTGGTGCTGGCATCGCGCAGCAACCCTCACCTTGCCCAAGGCCTGGATCTCAAAGCGTTTCTGGCCTGTGATCATCTACTGACCACGCTCACTGGCGATCTTGATGGCCTGGTGGACCGCGCCTTGCGCGCTGCCGGGCACAGCCGTCGCATAGTGGCCGGGTTGTCGAGCTTCCTTGCACCGACACGGCTGGTGCGCGGTACCGACCTATTGCTCACCTGCCTGCGCTCGGTGGCGCAAGAAGCTGCCGAGCGGGACGATGATGTGTGTATCCACCCGCTGCCTCTGGTGCTGCCCAAGGTCGAGGTGATGCAGATCTGGCATGAGCGCACCCAGGCCGACCCTTTGCGCAAATGGTTTCGCCAACAGCTGTACAGCGCAGCCACGGCTGATGCCAAACCGAACGATACGTTTGAGTTACCGTCATAACTTGGGCCGGTGCCGCCACGCAAAGAGGACGCGAAATGACCCAGCCCGACCCGTCTTACCTCCAATGGCTCGAAGAACGTTCCATGTTGAAAGCCTCGCAGGAACGCGCTCGCCTTTATTCCGGCCAGTCGCGCCTGTGGCAGAACCCTTACGCCGAAGCGCAGCCACGCCGCGCCACTGAGATCGCTTCGGTGTGGCTGACCGTTTACCCCGACGCCATCATCGCGCCAGAGGGCTGCTCGGTATTGGCAGCCCTTGGCCACCCTGCCCTGTGGAAACGCCTTTCAGAGATTGGCGTGCAAGGCATCCACACTGGGCCGATCAAGCAGTCCGGTGGTGTGCAGGGGCGTGAGTTCACCCCCAGTATCGACGGCAACTTCGACCGCATCAGCTTTGACATCGACCCGCTTTACGGCAATGAGCAAGAGCTGGTGCAAATGAGCCGCCTGGCGGCGGCGCACAACGCCGTGACCATCGATGACCTGATCCCCTCGCACACCGGCAAAGGTGCCGATTTCCGCCTGGCCGAGCTGGCTTACGGGGCCTATCCAGGCCTCTACCACATGGTCGAGATCAATGAGGAAGACTGGCCACTGCTGCCTGATGTGCCCCAGGGGCGTGATGCGGTCAACCTGTTACCGGCGCAGTGCGACGAACTGAAGCTGCGCCACTACATCGTCGGCCAGTTGCAACGGGTGATTTTCTTCGAGCCAGGGGTCAAGGAAACCGACTGGAGCGCTACCCCACCGATCACAGGCGTAGACGGCAAGACTCGGCGCTGGGTGTACCTGCACTATTTCAAGGAAGGCCAGCCGTCATTGAACTGGCTGGACCCAAGCTTCGCCGCCCAGCAAATGATCATCGGCGATGCCCTGCACGCACTCGACTGCCTGGGCGCCAGAGGCTTGCGCCTGGATGCCAATGGTTTTCTCGGCGTGGAAACCCGAGCTGCCGGCAGCGCTTGGTCCGAAAGCCACCCGCTGTCGATCGTCGGCAACCAGCTCATCGGTGGCATGATCCGCAAGGCAGGTGGCTTCAGCTTCCAGGAGTTGAACCTGACCCTGGACGATATCGCGCAAATGTCCAAAGGCGGCGCCGATCTGTCTTACGACTTCATCACGCGCCCGGCCTATCAGCATGCGCTGCTGACCGGCGATACCGAATTCCTGCGCTTGATGCTCAAAGAAATGCACGCATTCGGTATCGACCCCGCGTCGCTGATCCACGCCCTGCAAAACCATGACGAGTTGACGGTAGAGTTGGTGCACTTCTGGACGCTGCACGCCAACGACATGTACCTGTACAAGGGCCAGACCTTGCCGGGCAGCATCCTGCGCGAGCATATCCGCGAGGAAATCTATGAGCGCCTGTCGGGTGAACATGCCCCCTATAACCTGCGCTTTGTCACCAACGGCATTTCCTGCACCACCGCCAGCCTGATCACCGCCGCCCTGGGGCTGCGCGACATCGAGCAACTCAGTGCGCAAGATATCGCCAAGGTGCAGAAAATTCACCTGCTACTGGTGATGTACAACGCCATGCAACCGGGCGTGGTCGCGCTGTCGGGCTGGGACATGGTCGGCGCCTTGCCGCTACCACCGGAGGCGGTCGCCGAGCGAATGGGTGACGGTGACACCCGCTGGATCCACCGCGGCGGCTACGACCTGGCAGGGCTCGACCCGCAGGCCGAGCAATCGGTGCGCGGCATGCCGCGTGCCCGCGCCCTGTATGGCAGCCTCGACAGCCAGCTCGAAGACCCAGGCTCGTTCGCCAGCCAGGTGAAGAAACTGCTGGCCGTGCGCCAGGCCTATGGCATCGCCACCAGCCGTCAGGTGTTGGTGCCCGAGGTCAGCAGCCCTGGCCTGCTGGTGATGGTGCACGAACTGCCGTCTGGGCGGGGCATCCAGATCAGTGCCTTGAACTTCGGCCAGGATGTGATCGCCGAGGAGCTTGAGCTGACCGGCTTCACCCCGGGCCCGGTGGTCGACATGATCAACGAGACTGTAGAGGGCGACCTGACCGAAGATGGACGCTTGATGATCAACCTGGACCCTTATGAAGCCCTGTGCCTGAGGATCGTCAACAGCAGCGGCCATGTCTGAACCGTCCTGCGGCCCTTTCGCCGTGCACCCAGGATGGTGCTGCCGGCGAAGGGGGCGGCACGGGTTGCTTGCATTTGCAGCGCCACGGGCATAGTTTCCTGATGCTTTCCCTTCAGAGCCCAGGAGCAACCCATGTACACCGGCATCGTCCAGGCCGTGCGCCCTCTGCTTGATGTGACCTGCTATCCGGGCCACCACCAGTTCACCATCGACCTGACCCCCGAATTGCTCGATGAACTGAAGATCGGCGCCAGCGTCAGTGTCGAGGGTACCTGCCTGTCGGTGACGGAAATCGACGGCAGCCGGGTCAAGTTCGATGCCATGAACGCGACCCTGGAACGCACCAACCTGGGCTCGTTCAAAGCAGGCCAGGGTGTGAACATCGAACGCTCAGCGAAGATGAACGCCGAAGTCGGCGGCCACCTGATGGCCGGGCACATTGCGACCACGGCACAGATCGTCGAGCTGTCGATCAAGGAGACTGGCGCTTACATCAAGTTCCGCATGCCTGCAGAGTGGGCCAAGTACGTATTCCCGCGCGGTTACATCGGGGTCAATGGCTGCAGCCTGACCGTCGCCGACATTGACGATAACGTGGTGACGATCAACCTCATTCCCGAAACCCTGCGCCAGACCACCTTCGCCCGTTACAAGCCTGGCGAGCTGCTGAACATCGAGGTAGACCAGCCGACCATGGTCCTGGTCGATGTGGTGGAGCGCACCCTTCAAGGCACCTTGGCCCGCCTGAAACTGCTGCCCTGAGGCCAACCGATGCTGCCCAATGCCCTTCCCGCCCGCACAGCCAGGCACCTTCGCCTGCAGGTGTTGCGCGGTCGCGTTGGCCTTGGCCTGGTGGCCGGGCTGTCGGTACTGGCCGGCATGACCGACGCCATTGGCGTGCTGGCGCTTGGCGACTTCGTTTCGTTCATGAGTGGCAATACCACACGTCTGGCGGTAGCCATCAGCGAGGCGGACCTGGCCCTGGTGCTGCGCCTGAGCGCTGCCGTATTGGGCTTCGTGGCCGGCAACGCATTGGGGGTGCTGCTGGCCAGAGGCTTTGGCCGGCGAGCCTGGCCGGTGCTGGCGATAGTGGCCGGGCTGCTGGCGTGGGCGGCGGTTTGGCCGTTTTCCGCTACCTTCCCAGCGCTGCTGGCGGCTACGTTGGCGATGGGCATGATCAATGCCGTAGTCGAACAGGTCAACGGCCTGCCCATTGGGCTTACTTATGTGACTGGCGCGCTGTCGCGTTTTGGCAGGGGCCTAGGGCGTTGGCTGCTGGGCGAGCGCCGCGATGGCTGGAGGGTTCAATTGGTACCGTGGGCCGGCATGCTGCTGGGCGCAGCTCTAGGGGCCTGGCTGCAACAACGTTTGGGGCTTCAGGCGCTGGCAGGCAGCGCGGCGCTGGCCTGCCTGCTGGCGCTGATATCGCGGTTCATCCCACGCTCGTGGCAGCGCGGTTACATGCCGCGCTGAGCCTCAATCGATGCGCGGGTGCTGCTGGACCAGCAGCTTGCGCTTGGCCTCCAGCTCGGCGATCTGGTTGTCGATGTCCTCGATCTTCTGCTCGATGTTGTCGTGGTGCTCCTGCAGCAATTCGCGCGCCTCTTCCATGTCCGACGCCGCTGGTGCTGCGCCACGCAGTGGCTTATTGGCGGTTTCCTTCATGGTCAGGCCAGTGACCAGGCCGATGGCGGCGATCACCATCAGGTAATACGCTGGCATGTACAGATTGCCGCTGGTTTCAACCAGCCACGCCGCAAGGGTCGGGGTCAGGCCGGCGATCAGCACCGAGATATTGAACGCACTGGCCAAGGCACTGTAGCGGATGTGGGTGGGGAACATCGCTGGCAAGGTCGAAGCCATCACCCCGATGAAGAAGTTCAGAAGCACTGCGATGATCAGCAAGCCAGAGAAGATCAACCCTAGCGCGCCACTATTGATCAGCATGAAAGCAGGGATGGCCAGCGCGAACAGGCCGATGCTGCCGACCACAATGAAAGGTCGCCGCCCCACTTTGTCGCTGAGCAGGCCGATCAGAGGCTGCACGAACAGCATGCCGACCATGATGGCGATAATGATCAGCACGCCATGGTCTTCGCTGTAGTGCAGGTTGTGCGACAGATAGCTAGGCATGTAGGTGAGCAGCATGTAGTAGGTGACGTTGGTAGCGATCACCACACCGACGCAGGTAATCAGGCTGCGCCAATGCTTGGTCGCCACCTCCTTGAACGACACCTTAGGCCCTGAGGCCAGACCCTCGCGATCACCCTGCTCAAGCTTGTCCACATGCTGCTGAAATGCCGGGGTTTCCTCGAGCGCATTACGCAGGTAGAGGCCGATGATGCCGAGCGGCAACGCCAGGAAGAACGGCAGGCGCCAGCCCCATTCGAGAAACTTCTCTTCCCCCAGCACGGTGGAAATCAATACCACGACGCCCGCACCCAACACGAAGCCGGCAATCGAGCCGAAATCCAGCCAACTGCCAAGGAACCCACGCTTGCGGTCGGGCGCGTATTCAGCGACGAAGATCGACGCCCCGGTGTATTCACCGCCAACCGAAAAGCCTTGGGCCATCTTGGCCGCCAACAGCAGGATGGGTGCCCATATGCCTATGCTTTCATAGGACGGAATCAAACCGATGGCAAAGGTGCTTAAGGACATGATCACGATGGTGGCGGCCAGAACCTTCTGCCGGCCGAACTTGTCGCCCAGGGCGCCGAAGAACAACCCACCCAGCGGGCGGATCAGGAACGGCACGGAGAAGGTGGCCAGCGCTGCGATCATCTGCACACTGGGGTCGGCGTTGGGGAAAAACACTTTGCCCAAGGCATAGGCGACGAAGCCGTAAACGCCGAAGTCGAACCATTCCATGGCGTTACCCAGCGCAGCTGCGGTAATCGCCTTTCTCATCTTGGCGTCGTCGACGATGGTGATGTCTTTCAAGCCGATGGGCTTTACGCTTTTTTTGCGTGATTTCATGCCTGTGTCCCTGATTACTGAAGGCTCTAAGGCATCAGATACAAAGGGACACTAAATAATTCAGCGCTTAATGGTTTTTTCTGAATCTTCAGATACGGGCGCCGATGGCGGCGCCCGTTGCCATCAAATGCCTTGCTGGGCCAGATCCATGGCGAAGTAAGTCAGAATCAAGTCGGCACCGGCGCGCTTGATGGCGCCAATGCTTTCGCGTACCACACGGCCCTCGTCGATGGCACCGGCAAGCCCGCCGAACTTGATCATCGCGTATTCCCCGCTTACCTGGTAAGCCGCCAGCGGCAGGCGCGATGCGGCGCGGATATCGGCGATCACGTCCAGATAGGCGCCAGCAGGTTTGACCATCAACACATCGGCCCCTTCCTGCTCGTCCAGCAGCGACTCACGTACCGCTTCGCGGCGGTTCATCGGGTTCATCTGGTAGCTCTTGCGGTCACCCTTGAGCGCCGTGCCCCCGGCTTCGCGGAATGGACCATACAGCGACGAAGCGAATTTGGTGGAGTAAGCCATGATCGCCGTGTCATGGAACCCAGCACCGTCCAGCGCGCTACGAATGGCCTGCACCTGCCCATCCATCGCCGCCGAGGGGGCGATGAAGTCGGCGCCAGCTGCAGCGGCAATCACCGCCTGCTTGCCCAGGTTGACCAAGGTGGCATCGTTGTCCACGCCATGGTCATGCAGCACGCCACAGTGGCCGTGGCTGGTGTATTCGCAGAAGCAGGTGTCGGACATCACGACCATCTCTGGCACGGTGTCCTTGCAAATGCGCGACATGCGCGCGACAAGCCCGTTTTCATTCCAGGTGTCGCTGCCGCTGGCATCGAGGTTGTGCGATACCCCGAACGTCATTACCGACTTGATACCGGCGCGGGCATAGCGCTCGATTTCTTGAGCCAGCAGCTTCTCTGGAATACGGTTGACCCCTGGCATGCTGGTGATCGGCACGAAATCATCGATGCCCTCTTCGACGAAGATCGGCAGGATCAGGTCTTCAAGGCGGAATTCGGTTTCCTGGAAGATCGTGCGCAGGGATTCGTTCTGGCGCAGGCGGCGAGGACGAACGGAAGGGAAACGGTTGGACATGACAGCTCCAGGGCATTTTTAACGGCCTATACCTTATGCCTGTGGCACGCCAGTGAAAAGGCCAGATGACGAGATTATGCGTTGCATCAAAGGTAACGACAGGCGACTTTTTAGTGTTTACGCCTTGGGCGACCTAACGGCGGGTGTCCGCCATTGATCCGCCGGGGCTGGGTCATTGCATCCAAGGCGGTGTCGGCTCTTGAGCCGTGGTCGGCCCATGCTCGTCCTCGGCACGGGCAGCACGGCGGCGCGCTTCGTCGCGCAAAGTGGCATCGATCTCGCGCAGCACCCCGGCCACGTCGGCGGCCTGGTCCTCATCCTCGAACTGCCCAGTGAGCGGGCTGTCAGCACGCAACTCGCCAGCCTCGTACAAAGCCCACATCTCATCGGCGTAACGCGTAGCCTTGAGCTCAGGCGCGAAGCGTCCGAAATAATGCGCCATGTTCGCTACATCGCGCTGCAGCATGCTGAACGCATGGTTGTTCCCCGCAGCATCCACAGCCTGAGGCAGGTCGATGATCACCGGGCCGTCCGGGCCAAGCAGAACGTTGAACTCGGACAAGTCGCCATGCACCAGGCCGGCGCAGAGCATCAGAACAATCTGGCGGATCACGAAGGCATGGTATTCACGGGCCTGCTCGGCTTCAAGGTGCACATCGTTCAGGCGCGGCGCGGCGTCACCGTCGGCGTCGGTCACCAGTTCCATCAGCAGCACGCCGTCTTGAAAGTCGTAGGGTTTGGGCACCCGCACCCCGGCATTGGCCAGGCGGAACAGCGCCGTCACTTCTGCGTTCTGCCACGCGTCCTCAGCCTCTTTACGGCCATATTTGCTGCCCTTGGCCATAGCCCTGGCCTGACGGCTGTTGCGGACCTTGCGCCCCTCTTGGTATTCGGCGGCCTGGCGGAAGCTGCGTTTGTTGGCCTCCTTGTAAACCTTGGCACAGCGTACCTGGGCCCCGCAGCGCACCACGTAAACGGCCGCTTCCTTGCCGCTCATCAATGGCCGCAGCACCTCGTCGATCAGGCCGTCTTCGATCAGTGGTTCGATTCGTTTTGGAGTCTTCATCAGGCTGCGTTCGGGGTCCTGGCTAAGGTGACGGACATCCTCTCACAGGCTGGGGCGACTTGCTCGTCTGTCTGCACACCGGCTTGCCCACCGCGACGCGCACGGGCAGCCATGGCCTGTGTGCAAACGCTCATAAATCGCACAACGGTTCGGTAATCGCACAAATTCCACTCGGTGCTCTCTACTGTTGCCTTGTCTTGCGGCAGGCTATAGGCAAGCCAGCACACAACGCCAAGCGCCCAATGGCCCCGCCGCGTCAGCACGCTGCCAGGTCGACAATCAATACTCCAGGAAGAACCAGGAGCCCGCTTTGATCAATAAAACGTTTGAGTCCATCGCCAAGGCGGTGGAAGGCATCACCGACGGATCGACCATCATGGTCGGTGGCTTCGGTACTGCCGGCATGCCGTCCGAGCTCATCGATGGTTTGATTGCCACCGGTGCCCGCGACCTTACCATCATCAGCAACAATGCCGGCAACGGCGAGATCGGCCTGGCCGCTTTGCTGATGGCGGGCAGTGTACGCAAGGTCATCTGCTCGTTCCCGCGCCAGTCCGACTCTTACGTGTTCGACGAACTGTACCGTGCAGGCAAGATCGAGCTGGAGGTGGTTCCCCAAGGCAACCTGGCTGAGCGCATCCGCGCGGCCGGCTCGGGTATCGGGGCGTTCTTCTCGCCGACCGGCTATGGCACCTTGCTAGCCGAAGGCAAGGAAACCCGTGAAATCGACGGCCGCCAATACGTACTGGAGATGCCGCTGCATGCCGATTTCGCCCTGATCAAGGCGCACAAGGGCGATCGCTGGGGCAACCTGGTCTACCGCAAGGCCGCCCGCAACTTCGGCCCGATCATGGCGATGGCCGCCAAGACTGCCATCGCTCAGGTAGATGAGGTCGTCGAGCTCGGTGAGCTGGACCCGGAGCACATCATCACCCCGGGTATTTTCGTCCAGCGCGTGGTCGCCGTCTCCGGCGCTGCCGCTTCTTCGATCGCCAACGCTGTCTGAGGCCTGCCATGACCATCACCAAAAAGCTTTCCCGCACCGAGATGGCCCAACGCGTGGCCGCAGACATTCAGGAAGGTGCCTATGTCAACCTGGGCATCGGCGCTCCAACGCTTGTGGCCAATTACCTGGGCGACAAGGAAGTGTTCCTGCACAGCGAGAACGGCCTGCTGGGCATGGGCCCGAGCCCAGCTCCTGGCGAGGAAGACGATGACCTGATCAACGCCGGCAAGCAGCATGTCACGCTGTTGACCGGTGGCGCCTACTTCCACCACGCCGACTCGTTTTCGATGATGCGTGGCGGGCATCTGGACATCGCCGTGCTGGGCGCTTTCCAGGTTTCGGTCAAAGGCGACCTGGCCAACTGGCATACCGGTGCCGAAGGTTCGATCCCCGCCGTAGGCGGCGCAATGGACCTGGCCACGGGAGCGCGGCAGGTGTTCGTGATGATGGACCACCTGACCAAAACCGGCGAAAGCAAGCTTGTGCCCGAATGCACTTACCCGCTCACCGGCATAGGCTGCGTCAGCCGCATCTACACCGACCTAGCCGTCTTGCAAGTAACCGCCGAGGGCTTGAAGGTGGTGGAGATCTGCGCGGACATCGACTTCGATGAACTGCAGAAACTCAGCGGTGTACCGCTAATCAAGTGACGCGCTGGCTCTGGCTCCTGCAGGCGCAGGGGCCAGGCCAATCACCCTGCCAGTCATTTCCCGCAAACGCGCCACTGATGCAATGCGTTTGAACTTCACGGCTCGGCCAAGGCCTTTCCAAGAAGTCACAGTAAAAAACGGAGATGACATGATGAGCGCAACACTCAACGGCAAGCGCGTGGCCATTCTGGTCACCGATGGTTTCGAGCAAGTGGAGTTGACCGGCCCCCGTGATGCGCTGAAACAGCACGGCGCGGTAGTCGACATTCTCAGCGACAAGCCAGGCACCGTGCGTGGCTGGAACCACGACAAGCCCGCCGATGCATTCGATGTGGATGCCACGTTCGACAGCGCCCAGCCTGATGTCTACGATGCCGTCGTGCTGCCAGGCGGCGTGCAGAACTCGGACACCATCCGCTTGATCCCCGGCGCCCAGAAACTGGTGAAAAGCCTTGATGCGGCAGGCAAGCCCGTGGCTGTGATCTGCCACGGTGGCTGGTTGCTGATTTCGGCAGGCCTTGCCCAAGGTAAACGGATGACCAGTTTCAAGACCTTGCAAGACGACATCCGCAATGCCGGCGGCAACTGGGTGGACGAGCAGGTGGTGGTGGACGGCAATCTGATCAGTAGCCGTCAGCCGGACGATATCCCGGCATTCAACGAGCAACTGATCAAAGCCTTGGCTTGATAGCGGGTCGCCCTCGCACGAAAGTGCGGGGGCTCTGGGGCTTTGGCGATTTTCACAGCAGGTTGCGAGGGTGCCCCACTCATGTCACACCCGTGAAGCCATCAAGGACTTGCCTTACCCGGCGGGCAAGGTCATGTGGCTGGCACGGTTTGGAAATCACCTCGAACTCAGACCCGCCGATATCGGTGCGCTCAATTGAGTTTTCTGCATAGCCGGTGGTCAACAACACCTTCATCTGCGGCTGAAGGCGCCGCACTTCCCGCGCCAGCATCACGCCGTTCATGCCGCCTGGCATGATCAGGTCGGTGAACAGTAAATCGTAATGTTCCCCCGCCTGAATGAGCTTGAGCGCCTCGCGTGCATTGAGCACCATGTCAGCGGCGTAGCCGTAATCCTCCAGTACCATCTTGGCGAGTTCAGCCACATCCGGCCGATCCTCGACGATCAGGATACGCTCGGTGCCCGAGCTGCGGTCCACCTTTTTCACAGGTTGCGTGGGGATGATCTTGCCTTGATCAACCGGGAAATACAGGCGTAACGTCGTGCCCTCGCCCTCTTCTGTGTATATGCGTGCCGCCCCACCGGACTGCTTGGCGAAGCCGTAGACCATCGACAGCCCTAGGCCAGAGCCTTTGCCCTCCTCCTTGGTGGTGAAGAACGGGTCCATGACTCGATCACGGATGCTGGCCGGCATCCCGACGCCATTGTCGGTGACCGAGAGGCTCACGTAATTTCCCGGCAGCAGCCCATCGAACGAGTGGTTGATATCGGTGACGGAAATATTCCGGGTTTCGATGAACACATGCGGCCGCTGGCGCCCGATAAGCGCATCGCGTGCGTTCATGAAGATGTTGAGCAACGCGACCTCTGCCTGAGTCGGGTCGATACGGCAGTTGTGCAGGTTGGCTTCGAGGTCGAAATCAACAGCCACTTCAGCGTCGAAAGTTCGCTCCATCATGGGGCGTACGTCATCGAGCAGGTGATTGAGGTTGAGCACCCGGCCATGGAGTTTCTGCTTGCGGGCGAAGGCCAGCAGCTGCTTGGTCAGGGTACTGGCACGTTCGACCGCGCTCTGGGCGTGCCCTACACTGCGCCGCACGCGGTTCAGGTCGACCTGGGACTTGTCGGCCTCACTGGCGATCAACCCCAGATAACCGCCCATCACTTGCAAAAGATTGTTGAAATCGTGGGCGATACCGCCAGTCAGCTGCCCAAGCGCTTCCATCTTCTGCGCCTGGTTCAGCGCATCCTCGGCGTCACGCCGCCTGCTCACATCCAGCTGCGATGCAAAGAAGTAAATCAGGTCGCCCCGTTCATTGAAGATCGGTGAGATGAACAGCGCGTTCCAAAAGCTGGAACCATCCTTGCGGTAATTGAGGATCTCGGTAGAGATATCGACCTTCTGGGCGATGGCGTCCCGCACGGCATCCACCACTGCCGTGTCGGTTTCTGGGCCTTGGAGGAACCGGCAATTACGGCCAATGATGTCCGCCAACTCATAGCCGGTCATTTCCAGAAATGCTCGATTGGCGAAAATGATCGGATTGTCGTCACGATTGGGGTCGGTGACGATCATCGGCATCCGCGTGGTTTGCACCGCGGCGAAGAACATGTCGTGTGGCAGCTGCGAAATATCACCCGATGCCTGGTTGCTGACGCGCGCCTTCTTGCTGGTCACGCGGACCTCCTTGCTCATTGCAGTAGGACGTTTATCGATTCAACCATGTCGACTCTCGTTGCCTACGCTTGGTTTCACCGAGTGCAGACTGTCTGACAGCCTGCACAATCGGCCGCCGAGCTTTCTAGCCAAGGTGCAGGCCAGCCGCCTCTACTGACGACGAGTGATAGCGCCTGATGCCCATCACAACATACGCTGCACTTGCGCAGGGGTGCGACGCATCAGCACCTTGCCAGCGCGTACCGATACCAGCGCGTGGCCCTGGCTGCGGACCATTTCGTAGTCATCCGGTGCCGACAGTATCAGCAGATTGGCTGGCCGCCCCACCTCGATGCCGTAGCGCTCGCCGAGGTTCAGTGTGCGAGCGCTGTTGTCGGTGATCAGGTCCAGGCTGCGTTGCAGGTCTTCGTAACCGAGCATATGGCAGATATGCAGGCCGGCTTCGAGAATTCGCAAAATGTTGCCGTTACCCAGCGGGTACCAGGGATCGACGATTGAGTCCTGGCCGAAGCACACGTTCATCCCGGCGCGATCGAGTTCGGCCACTCGGGTCAACCCCCGCCGCTTCGGATAGTTGTCGAAGCGCCCTTGCAGGTGAATGCTTTCGGTAGGGCAAGAGACGAAGTTGATGCCCGACATCTTGAGCAGCCGGAACAGCTTGTAGCAGTAAGCGTTGTCGTAAGAACCCATGGCCACCGTATGGCTGGCCGTGACGCGCGGGCCCATACCGCGCACCCGCGCCTCCTCGGCCAACACTTCCAAAAAGCGCGACTGCGGGTCATCGGTTTCATCGCAATGCACATCCACCAGGCAGCCAGTGCGTTCGGCCAGGTCCATCAGGAACTTGACCGACGCTACCCCCTGATCACGTGTGTTCTCGAAATGTGGGATACCGCCGACCACATCGGCGCCGATCGCCACCGCTTCGGTCATCAGCGCGCGGCCGTTGGCATACGACTCGATGCCTTCCTGTGGGAATGCGACGATCTGCAGGTCGACCAGGTCGCGCACTTCCTCGCGCACCTCGACCATGGCCTTGAGTGCGGTGAGCCTGGGGTCGGTGACATCGACATGGGTGCGCACGTGCTGTATGCCATGATCGACGAGCATGCCGATGGTTTTTTTCGCTCGGGTCTTGATGTCGTCGTGGGTGGTGATTTCCTTGCGCTCGGCCCAGCGCTCGATGCCTTCGAACAAGGTACCGCTCATGTTCCACTTCGGCTCGCCCGCCGTGAGGGTAGCGTCAAGGTGGATGTGCGGCTCGACGAAAGGCGCCACCACCAGGTTCTGCTGGGCATCCAGGTCATCAGGGCTGCTCAGCACAACCTGGGCCTGGGAAGTGATGGCAGCAATGCGCTCGCCATCGAGCTCGATGCGGTACAGCCCAGGCTTGCCACGCAGGCGGGCGTTGATGATGTTCATGGCGTTACTCCTTGACGTGGTCCGTTCATGCGCCATACCAGCATGGCGACAGATGCGTTCATGCGAAACAGTGGGTCGTCCAGCGATTGCCCGCTCAGTTGCTCGATACGTTGAATGCGCTGGTTGATGGTATTGCGGTGCAGGCCCAAACGCTGAGCGGCCTTGAGGCCGTTACCGTTTTCCTTGAGCAAGGCGTCGAGAGTATCTACCAGCACGTAAGGCTGCTTGCGCCCAGGGTTGATCAGCCTGCCGAGGGTCTGGGCAACGAAGTCATCGATCAGCGAGCGGTCTTTGATGCCCTGGAGCAGGCGCAGTACCCCCAACTCGCTGAAATCGCAGAAACCATCGGCAGGGTGCAAGTGTTGTGCAACGTCCAGAGCCTGACGCGCTTCGCTGAGCGCTTGACGGTAACCTGCGCAGTCGGCGGCCAGTCGCGACAGGCCCATATGCAGCCTGAGCTCCCCGGCCACCATGCACAACTGCCGATGCAGCGCTGCCAGGCTGCTCGGCAGGTCGCCGGCGTCGGCCAGCAACAGCACCTGCAAGTCACCCGGCATTTGCACCAGCACCGCCCCAGGCCGCGCTCGGCACCAAGTCTGAAGGTGATCTTCCAGCGCCTGGCGCACAGCTTGCCAGAGCCGCTCGCCCTCGGCCAGGCCATGACGCTCGAACAACTGCTCAACCTCCACCAAGCGCAGCGCAACCACCCGCCGCGGTTCGTCAAGCATCAACTCCAGGTGCCTGGCACGCTGGCAGGCGATAGCCAGGCTTGGATAATCACCGCTGAGCAACTGGCCGAGAATATCGTTGCGCGACCGGCGCAACTGGCTCATCTGCACGAGGGCTGTACCGATCAGGTGGGTTACCACTACCATTTTCAAAGCATAGGGCTGTTCGATCAGCGGCAAACCCAGTTGCTCGGCGCGCGCTATCACCGGGGGCGCAATCGTCTGGATGAAACTGCCACCGGTTAGAATCACCAAGCCGGCGATCCCTACCGCTTCGCCATCCTCGATCAGGCTGAGCAGGTTGGCCTGGCCACGCGGGTGGTTGATACCGGTGACGAACACCAACTCACCGCCCATCACCCACTCGGCGATCCCCTCGTTTTCCGCCACGTAAGGCCAGCGCACCCGCCGCTGCAGGTTTCGCGCGCCGGCTCGCACGCTCATCGCCTGCAGGCCCGGCAAGTGCAGGATTTCCTCCAGGGTCAGGCTCACGGCTCAACGCTCCGTTGGCCCAGCGCCTTGCGCCGGCCTTGCAGTTCAAGCATGACGATGTAGCTCAATGCCGAAGCGCCGATGCCGACCAGTGGCGCGACCCAGGGCGAGGCGTAGGCAAGCACCGCGCCCACGGCATACGCCAGCAGGCCGTTGATGTTGTAGCGGGGCAAGGTTGCCGACGCCAGTGCGGGGTAACTGCCCCGATGGCGGTACCAGAAATCGGCCATGATCACCCCGCCGACCGGGGGAATGATCGAGCCCAACAACACCAGAAACGGAATCAGCATTTCATACATACCACCGATCGCCAGCACCACCCCTACACCTGCCGCAACCAGCGTAGCGGTGCGTCGTCGCTCACTGCGCAGCAAGTGGCAGGCAGCAGCCGAGACGTTGTAGATGGTGGGCCCCTGGATGGTCCAGAGATTCAGGCACAGCATCACTACCGCGGCGAACGACAGCCCTTGCAGGATCATTACCTCGACGATGTCAGCCTGCTGATAGACCATGGCGCACCACGCCCCTGCCACCACCATCAGCCCATTGCCGAGCAGGAAAGCAACCACACTGGCCACCACCGCCACCCGGCCATTGCGCGACAGGCGAGTCCAGTTGGTGGCCTGAGTGGCGCCACTGGCAAAGGTGCCGAACACCATGGTGACCGCCGCCGAGAAGGTCATGCTTTCATGGGGAACCACCGCTGCGAGGCCGGCAAAACCACCCGCATCGGCCGTTGCCAGGTACATCGATATCACTAGCAGAACGAACATCAGTGGCACCGAAACCCGCGACAGCCAGTCAAGCCCCTTGAAACCGATGATTGCAGTGATGCTGAAACCCATGCCAAACAGCACCATCAACGGCACCGCGAAGCCGCCCGCCAGGCCGAGCAGCTTGACCAGTACGATCGCCACCGTCGCAGTCCCCCAGGCGTACCAACCCAGTTCGGCAAAGCCCAGGATGAAGTCGGAAAGCCGGCTGCCCATCTCCCCAAAACAGAAGCGCCCCATCAGCACGGTGTTCAAACCGCTGCGTGAAGCGATGAAGGCCAGCGCCGCAGCGTACAACGCCAGCAGCGAATTACCGATGGCTGCGACCCACAGCATGTCTACAAAGCTGAAAGCCATGCCCAGCTTGCCTCCGGCAAACATGGTGCCGGTAAAAAACGTGAAACTGAACAGCACCATTGCGATGGGCAGCAGCCCTTTGCGTGAAGATGCCGGGGCCTCGCAAAGCGGAAATTCGTCAGTTGCGCTCATGCCAAGTTGCTCCAGGTTGTCGTTTGCGCCGAGATGGAGCAATAAACGGGCCGCTTCTTCGCTGCGGCAAGTGCAAGAAATCTGCGGTCAACGGGCACAGCATCGGCAGTTCAAACTGCACATTTATAGATCAGTTTCACCGCGCCAACCTGTGATAACCGAACTGTTTGGAGGCGTTCACGCACCAAAGCGGAACAGCTGTGGGTAGCTTTCACCCAACACTCGCTCAATCGATATGGCCTGCACGTCACTGGCCATCGCAGATGACCCAAGGGGCTTTACTCCTTGGCCAGCAGGCGCCTTGCCGGTAAGATGCCCGTCGGGTGCTAGCTGCAAAGTGCGGTGATGCAGGTTAAAGAACAGTGCAGGTCGGGCCGCCTGCAGGAGTTCTTGCGCCTATGCAAAAAAACCATATGACCCGCGCTCAGCGTCTGGCCCAAACTGCCTTCGCCAACTTCGAGCGGTTCCTGCACATCGAAGCGGTCAGCGGCATTGTCTTGCTGATCGCTGCCGTTGCGGCCCTGATCTGGGCCAACTCCCCGGCTGCCGCCAGCTACGATGCGCTCTGGCACACACCGATCAGCTTCGGCATCGGTTCGCTGAGCTACACGCAATCACTGCATTTCTGGATCAACGATGGGTTGATGACCATCTTCTTCCTGGTGGTCGGTATGGAGATCCGTCGGGAAATTCACGAGGGTGCCTTGGCCAGCCTACGCCAGGCGACGTTGCCCATGGCCGCTGCGGTTGGCGGCGTAGCGGTACCGGCTCTGATCTACCTGGCGTTTGGGCATGCACCGGCCGAGCAACAAGGCTGGGCCGTGCCGACCGCCACTGATATTGCCTTTGCCGTTGGCGTGCTTGCCCTGCTCGGCAAGTCGATCCCGTCCAACATCCGCGTGTTCCTGCTGGCCTTGGCGATCATCGATGACATCATCGCCGTGCTGATCATCGCCGTGTTCTACTCGGGCGGTCTGGACTACAGCGGCTTTGGCGTTGCCGCGGTTGGCCTGCTGCTGGTGATCGGCCTGCAGAAGATCGGCGTGGGTTCGGCATGGGCCTATGTAATCCCCGGTGCAATCACCTGGGTTGGCATGCTGATGACCGGTGCGCATCCTACCCTGGCGGGCGTTGTGCTGGGTTTGATGACCCCGGTCGCCGCCATGCCGCTGGGCGAGCGGCCCGTGGATGCAATTGCGCGCTTCACCAATGACCTGCTCGGCCGCGCCAAGGCACCCGACCAGGACGATGGCGACCTCAGCGCCCCGCTCAAGCAACTGCGCCTGGCCCAACGCGAACTGGTTCCACCTGTAACCCGCGTCGGCGGCGCCCTGCACCCGTGGGTGGCTTACGCGATCATGCCATTGTTCGCCTTGGCCAATGCCGGTGTCGGCCTCTCTGGCATCGACCTTTCCGCCGAGGGGCCGCACTGGGTGATGACCGCCGTGGCCGTAGCCCTGGTAGCTGGCAAACCGTTGGGGATCATCGGCGTCAGTTGGCTGATGGTGCGCCTGGGCTGGTGCAGCCTGCCGGCGCAGGTCACCTGGCGCGGCATCACCCTGATTGGCCTGCTGGCCGGCATCGGCTTCACCATGTCGATCTTCATTGCCAACCTGGCCTACAGTGACCCAGCGTCGCTGGGTGCAGCCAAACTGGGCGTGCTGTCGGGCTCGGTCATCGCTGCCGTGCTAGGCCTGGCCTGGGGCGTGACTGCCATGCGCAGGCACACCGCAAAGGCTCCGCTCAACGCGGGCTGAAGCCGGTCGGGGCCTACGGGCCCCGGCATTTTTCTGTATACAAGAATTTAAAACTTTGCTTACATGGCCACCTGTGCGCCTACGACATCGGCAATCGTCGCTGCGTATTGTGCCAGGCACAAGCCATGCAAGCTCCTTCGCAACATACCCCCAAGACCCTCCTGGTCAAGAACGCTGCACTGTTGGTCACCATGGACGGCGAACGCCGCGAGATCAAAGGCGGCGGCCTGTACATCGAAGACAACCTGATCAAGCAGGTCGGCCCAAGCGATACGCTGCCCCAAGACGCAGATGTGATCCTGGACATGGCCGGCAAGGTGGTCATCCCTGGGCTGGTCAACACCCACCATCATATGTACCAAAGCCTCACCCGCGTGGTACCGGCGGCCCAGGACGGTGAACTGTTCAACTGGCTGACCAACCTGTACCCGATCTGGGCCCGGCTCACGCCGGAGATGATTTCGGTGTCGACTCAGACGGCCATGGCCGAACTGATCTTGTCCGGTTGCACCACCTCCAGTGACCACCTGTACATCTACCCCAACGGCTGCAAGCTCGACGACAGCATCCACGCAGCCAGCGAGATCGGCATGCGTTTCCACGCAGCGCGCGGCAGCATGAGCGTTGGTCGTAGCCAAGGCGGCTTGCCACCTGATTCGGTGGTGGAAAAGGAAAGCGACATCCTCAAAGAGTCCCAGCGCCTGATCGAGGATTATCACGATGCCAGCCACGGCTCGATGCTGCGCGTGGTGGTGGCGCCCTGCTCGCCGTTCTCTGTCAGCCGCGACCTGATGCGCGAGGCTGCCGTGCTGGCGCGCAATTACGGGGTTTCGTTGCACACCCATTTGGCTGAAAACGTCAACGACATCGCCTACAGCCGTGAAAAGTTCGGTATGACCCCGGCCGAATATGCCGAAGACCTCGGCTGGGTCGGCCATGATGTGTGGCATGCTCACTGCGTGCAGCTCGACCAGCACGGTATCGAATTGTTCGCGCGTACCGGCACTGGTGTTGCCCACTGCCCCTGCTCGAACATGCGCCTGGCCTCGGGCATCGCGCCAATTCGCAAGATGCGTGACCACGGCGTTGCAGTAGGCTTGGGCGTAGACGGCTCAGCCTCCAACGATGGCGCCAGCATGATCGGCGAGGTTCGCCAGGCGTTGCTGCTGCAGCGTGTCGGCTTCGGGCCTGACGCGATGACCGCACGTGAGGCCCTGGAGATCGCGACCCTGGGCGGCGCCAAGGTGCTGAACCGTAACGACATAGGTGCATTGGCACCGGGCATGATCGCCGACTTCGTCGCTTTCGACCTGGGTCACGTGGCGTATGCCGGCGCTCTGCACGACCCACTGGCAGCCTTGGTGTTCTGCACCCCGACCCACGTCGATACCAGCGTGATCAATGGCCGGGTCGTGGTCCAGGATGGCCGCATCACAACCATCGACCTGCCGCGTGTACTGGAACGGCACAACCAGCTGGCCTACCAGCTCGTCAGCGGTCAATAACCTCAACGGCCCTGATCCTACTGGCCATGGTGACCGGCACGCCGGTGGCCATGGCCTCAGGCAGGGTCGCCTTCTCCCGGCGCTGCCCGGCTCAGCCGTGGCACTGCATGAACAAATCTTCATGCAGGCCCAAACGCCGTGATACCGGGCTTATCGGCAAGGCTTGACTCGCACTCGGGCGCCCTCGCCTTGAGGCCAGGGACGGTGTTGCGTAGCATCGCCGGCCCTTAGGCCGCCTGGCGGCCCATCCGCGACCAAAGAGCCCCCATGCCGCAACCGATTCCGCTCAAGGACCACGAAAAGGAAAAACACCTGGTCAACCGCCGGCTCCTGGCCTGCGCCGCCCTGGTGTTCAGCCTGTGCGCGGTTCTGGTCGGGCGGCTGTATGTGCTGCAGGTGCTGCAGCACGACCAACAGAGCGCGGTCTCGGAAAACAACCGTGTGCACGTGCTACCCATTGCCCCTGAGCGCGGGCTGATCTACGACCGCAATGGCGTGGTGCTGGCCGACAACAAACCCAGCTTCGATTTGACCATGACGCGCGAGCGCGCCGGCGATTCGGCCAAGGTGCTCGATAGGCTGGTGCAGATCCTTGGCCTGGGTGAAGACGACCGCAAGCAGTTCGACAAAGACCTGCGTCGCGGCCGCAAGCCATTCGAGCCGGTGACCCTGATGGTCGGGCTGACCGAAGAACAGATCGCCCTGATCGCCGTCAACCAGTTCCGCTTGCCTGGGCTGGACGTAGAACCGCAGTTCATCCGTGAATACCCACTGGCCGAACATTTCGCCCATTCGGTCGGCTACGTCGGACGGATCAACGAGAAAGAAGCCAAAACCCTCGACAGCACCGAATACCGGGGCACGCAGTCGATTGGCAAGACCGGCATCGAGCATTTCTACGAAGCCCAGCTGCATGGCCACGTAGGCTATGAAGAAGTGGAAACCAACGCCCAAGGCCGGGTGATGCGGGTGCTCAACCACAAAGACCCAATTCCTGGCAAAGACATCATCCTCAGCCTTGACGCGCACCTGCAGCTAGCCGCCGAAAAGGCCTTGGGCGATCGCCGCGGCGCAGTGGTAGTACTGGACCCGGCCAATGGTGATGTCCTGGCGATGGTGAGCAACCCCAGCTTCGACCCCAACTTGTTCGTCAAGGGCATCAGTTTCAAGCAATATGCCGCGCTGCGCGACTCGATCGATCGGCCGCTGTTCAACCGCGTGCTGCGGGGTTTGTATGCGCCCGGCTCGACGGTCAAACCCGAGGTCGCCATCGCCGGCCTGGACAGCGGCGTCATCACCCCAGGCAGCCGGGTGTTCGACCCCGGTTACTACGAGTTGCCCAACTACGACCACAAGTACCGCAACTGGAACCACAGCGGCGATGGCTGGGTAGATATGTACACAGCCATCATGCGCTCCAACGACACCTACTTCTACGACCTGGCACACAAGCTCGGCATCGACCGCCTGCATGACTATATGGCCGAGTTCGGCCTTGGCCAGAAGGTTTCGCTGGACATGTTCGAAGAGGCCCCTGGGCTGATGCCCTCGCAAGCCTGGAAACGCGCCACCCGCCGTCAGGCCTGGTATCCGGGTGAAACGCTGATCCTCGGCATCGGCCAAGGCTACATGCAAGTCACGCCATTACAACTGGCTCAGGCCACCAGCCTGCTGGCCAGCAAAGGCGTGTGGCACCGCCCGCACCTGGCCATGACCGTCGGCGGTCAGACCCCAATCGACCCCAACCCGATGCCCGACATCGTGCTGCACGACAAACATGCCTGGGACCAGGTCAACGTCGGTATGCAGATGGTGATGCACGACCCGCGCGGCATCGCCCGTGCGGCTGCGGCCGGCGCTCAGTACCGGATTGCCGGCAAAAGCGGCACGGCGCAGGTGGTAGCGATCAAGCAGGGTGAGCGTTACAACCGCAACAAGACCCTCGAAAGGCACCGTGACAATGCGCTGTTCGTCGGTTTTGCCCCGGCCGACCATCCCAGCGTAGTGGTCGCGGTGATGATCGAGAACGGCGAGGCTGGCGGCCGTGTGGCAGGGCCGGTGGTGCGCGAAGTCATGGATGCTTACCTGCTCGATGATCAGGGCCACCTCAAACCTCAGTATGCCGGCACACCTGTGGCCAAGGCCGCGCCTCACGGCTGACGCACCCCGTGGCCTCAGGCCACCTCTTCGTACGGCAACCCCACGTAGTTTTCGGCGATGTTCGCCAACCCCGCCGGCGAGGTCAGGAAGTACTCGCGGTCGGCTTCTTGCATCTTTCGGTCCCAAGCATCCTTGTGCTCACCAAAGTCATGCAGCAGCTGGGTCATGAACCAACTGAAGCGCTCCCCCTTCCACACCCGCCGCAGGGCAAGCGGCGAATACTGCTCCAGCAGGTCGGTGCGCCCCTCGCGGTAAACCTTGACCAGTATCCGGTACAGATAATTGACATCGGAGGCCGCCAGGTTAAGGCCTTTGGCACCCGTGGGCGGCACGATGTGCGCCGCGTCGCCCACCAGGAACAGATGACCATATTGCATCGGTTCAACCACCAGGCTGCGCAGCGGCGCGATGCTTTTTTCCAGCGCAGGCCCAGTGACCAGCTGCTGCGCCACATCTTCAGGCAGGCGTGCCTTGAGCTCGTCCCAGAACCGCTGATCGGACCAGTCCTCGACCTTTTCATCCAAAGGAACCTGCAGGTAGTAGCGACTGCGGGTCTGCGAACGCTGGCTGCACAGGGAAAAGCCGCGCGAGTGATGGGCGTAGATCAGTTCGTGATTGACCGGTGGTGTGTCGGACAACAGGCCCAGCCAGCCGAATGGGTAGACCCGTTCATATTCCTTGAGCACCCCTTCGGGAATGCTCTTGCGTGACACGCCATGAAAACCGTCGCAGCCGGCGATATAGTCACAGTCCAGGCGATAGGTCTGGCCGGCCTTTTCAAAGGTGACATAAGGCCGCTCGCCCTTGAGGTCATGGGGCTGCACATTTTCGGCAGCGTAGATGATCGGTGCACCACTGGTTTCACGGGCCTGCATCAGGTCCCGGGTGACTTCGGTCTGGCCGTAGACCATCACCGTCTTGCCACCGGTAAGGCCTTTCAAGTCCAGACGCTGACGCCGGCCAGCGACCAACAACTCGACCCCCTCGTGAATCAGCCCTTCCCGTTCCATCCGTTCGGCAACGCCCGCTTCGCGCAGCAGGTCGACGGTACCCTGCTCGAGCACTCCGGCCCGGATCCGGCCCAGCACATAGTCAGGTGTCTGGCGTTCGAGAATGACCGTGTCGATTCCGGCCTTGTGCAGCAATTGACCCAGCAGCAGGCCAGAGGGGCCCGCGCCTATGATCGCAACTTGAGTGTTCATTGTTCTTATCTCGTTATTAACGGGTAGCCCTTGCATTTTTACTGGCATTAACCGGCAATAAAATGTGAAATCAGATAAGAAAAATGCACTTTTACAAAATCTGTTCGATCAGCGCACAGGCAAATTCTGCGATGAAGTCCTCCCTCCCCGGCGTACCCTTGTTTCAGTTATATGGCGAGAACCACCAATGGCCTGGCACCGACCTGCTGCACTGCGAGCCAATATCGGCACGCAGCAGCCTCCATCATTGGGAGATCAAGCCGCACCAACATGCCGAGCTGTTTCAGCTGCTGTATGTGCAACGCGGCCAGGTGCAGGTGGAGATTGAGGGCATGCGCAGCCGCATCAGCGCGGCGGCAGTCCAGGTGGTGCCGCCATTGACCGTGCACGGTTTTCGCTTCAGTACCGATATCCAGGGCCATGTTTTGACCTTCGGCACTACGCTGGTCGCCGAGCTGGAACAACGCCTGGGGGCGCCACTGGGGGTGCTGGCGAAAGCGGCGTGTTACCCGCTGGGTAGAGATCGCGTACTGCTGCGGGGGCTGATCGATACCCTGCAACACGAATACCAAGGCAATGCTTCGTCACGGGCGACCATGCTCCAAGCGCTGGTCACGGCGCTGATGGTATGGATCAGCCGGCGCCCACAGCCTAGCGAGGCTCCACGCAACCGCGACGAGCGTGATCGGCACCTGCTCGGCCAGTACTTACGCCTGGTCGAGGCGCATTATCGCGAACACCTGTCAGTGGAGGCGTTCGCCGCACGCCTGAATATCTCCAGCCTGCAACTGAACCAGCTGTGCCGCAGACTGAGCGGGCAGACCGCGTTACAGGTGATGCACCAGCGCCTGTTGCTGGAGGCGCGGCGCAACCTGATCTATACGCGCATGAGTATCGGGCAGCTGTCGGACAGTTTGGGATTCAGCGACCCCACTTACTTCTCCCGTTTTTTCAAGCGGCTGAGTGGGCAGACGCCTCACGCCTACCGCCGCGC
Organism: Pseudomonas sp. KCJK9000; assembly: GCF_046230725.1. Classification (NCBI taxonomy): domain Bacteria; kingdom Pseudomonadati; phylum Pseudomonadota; class Gammaproteobacteria; order Pseudomonadales; family Pseudomonadaceae; genus Pseudomonas; species Pseudomonas sp. KCJK9000. The sequence continues at coordinate 110,273 of NZ_JBJJLN010000003.1, forward strand.
GGGGGACGACCACCGATCTGCTTGACGTATACGTCAACGTGCCTTCAGGATACCGCCATACCCTACGCCGAGCCCGAGCATGAGCAGCCAAACCTATAGCATCTCCGACCTTTCCCGTGAGCTGGACATCACCACACGCGCTATCCGCTTCTACGAGGAACAAGGCCTGCTGAGCCCCGAGCGGCGGGGGCTGGAACGCATCTACTCGGCCCGTGACAAGGTCAGCCTCAAGCTGATTCTGCGTGGCAAGCGCATAGGCTTTTCACTGGCCGAATGCCGTGAGCTGATCGAGTTGTACGACCCCAGCAGCGGCAACCTCAAGCAGCTCAACAGCATGCTGGCGAAGATCGCCGAACGTCGCGCCCAGCTTGAACAGCAAATGCTCGACATCCATCAAATGCAGCTGGAACTGGACACCGCACAGGAGCGCTGCGAGCAGGCCCTGGCAGCCACCTTGAACACTCACGCAAAACGCTGACAGGAAGATCACCATGGCCATGCCTACAACAGTTCGTCTGGTCGAAGTCGGCCCACGAGACGGTCTGCAGAATGAAGCTCAACCCATCGATGTAGCCGACAAAGTACGGCTGGTCGATGACCTGACAGACGCCGGGGTCAGCTACATCGAAGTCGGCAGTTTCGTCTCGCCCAAATGGGTGCCGCAGATGGCAGGCTCCGCGCAGGTATTTGCCGGCATTCGCCAGCGCCCCGGTGTCACCTATGCCGCACTGGCGCCCAATTTGCGCGGTTTCGAAGACGCGGTGGCGGCTGGAGTGAAGGAAGTGGCAGTGTTCGCAGCAGCTTCCGAAGCGTTCTCCCAACGCAACATCAACTGCTCTATCAGCGATAGCCTGCAACGCTTCGAGCCAATCATGAACGCCGCGCTTGCACACGGTGTACGGGTGCGCGGGTACGTCTCCTGCGTGCTGGGCTGCCCTTATGAAGGCAAGGTCCGCGCCGAGCAGGTAGCGCCGGTGGCCAAGGCCCTCCATGAGATGGGCTGCTACGAGGTGTCGCTGGGGGACACCATCGGTACTGGGACGGCGGGCGACACGCGGCGGCTGTTCGAGGTGGTTTCGGCAGTGGTGCCTCGCGCGCAATTGGCCGGCCACTTTCACGACACCTATGGCCAAGCGCTGGCCAACGTCTACGCCAGCTTGCTCGAGGGGATCAGTGTCTTCGACAGTTCGGTCGCAGCCTTGGGTGGCTGCCCTTACGCCAAAGGTGCCACGGGCAATATCGCCACCGAGGACGTGCTTTATCTGCTGCAGGGCCTGGGCATCGAAACCGGCATCGACCTTGAACGGTTGATCGCCGCCGGCCAGCGCATCAGTACCGTGCTGGGGCGGACCAATGGTTCGCGGGTAGCCCGTGCGCGTAGCGCAGGATGAGTTTCATACCAGTGTCACATGAGTGTGGGTGAGTGTTACCTCCCCCACAATTTTCAGCAGAAAATCGGGTAACAGAGAAACAAATCGACAAATACTTGGGCTGTTCGCTCAGGCCGGAAAATCTTAACCCATTGATTTTAAAGGATTTTCAAAAGTTGGCACGGCACCTGCTTTATTACTGGTACAAAAACAAGAAAAACGCGACAACCAATAAAAACAACATGCAACGGCTCTGACATAACAAGAACAACACGGCAGAGGCGCAGCAAGCAGATTTTTTTGGAGTCGACAGGCTTTTCAGGGGGTTACCCCGCGCACTGGCACACAACAATAAAACTACCTTGAGGTAGCGGCCGCCAGTTTCGGATCCACAGGATGAAAGCAGGTCAGCGCTCAAAAAAATACGTTTGCTCTTGACCCCGGATGGGGGTCGCACGTGACATCAAGGTTGGCCTACAAAAACAACAAAAGGCTGGCCTCAATAATAAAAAAGAGCAGGCAACATTGCTTTGAGGGGAGCTTCGGCTCCCCTCAGTGCTTTCCGCCCCCCACCTTTCACTGCCCTTCTGCGCCATTTGGCATTCGCGATGCAGCAACCAGCCGTTGCCCGCGGTCAGACCCTGTAACTGCACAGGAGACCCGATCATGCCCATCGAGATTGAAGAGAGCACGCAGCGCTGCACCCTCATTGGCGACAAACTGCGCATCGAAGGCAAAGGCCACGAAATCGAAATCGTCACCGACGCCCAATTGCGCATGTCCGTGGCCGTCCTCGCCGGTGAGCGCTTCCCGATCACCGAACTCGAAGCCGATGCATTGACCGTAGCAGGTGCGGTGGACAACCGCAGGCACCTCAAGGCCAGCACGCCAGGCTCGGTAATCTAAGGCTTTAGCCGTCCAAGGCCGAATTCTGATATGGATTTTGTCGCCCAAGCTGAGTCTGTGCTGGAACCCGTTTGGCAGGCATAGTGTGTTTCTTGCCTCAACCACCTGGCCTGCCGAACACCCATGAAACGTTACGAACGCTTTGCCGAGGACATTGCCGAACTGATCCGCAGCGGTGTACTAGCCCCTGGTCAGCGTGTGCCCTCGGTGCGCTACGCCAGCCAGACTCACGGGGTAAGCCCTTCAACGGTATTTCAGGCCTACTACCTGCTTGAACGACGAGGCCTGATTCGCGCGCGCCCGCGCTCAGGCTATTTCGTCAACGCCCATGCCCCACGACAGTTCCAAGAACCACAGGCACTTGCCCCACTGAGCGAGTCGACCGAAGTGGACGTCAGTGGCCTGGTGTTCTCGATTCTCGACTCGATCAAAGATCCAAGCACCGTACCGTTCGGCTCGGCGTTCCCCAGCCCCCTTTTGTTCCCATTGCAGCGTCTGGCACGCTCCCTGGCCAGTGCCAGCCGTGCCATGGACCCACGCATGGTGGTCACCGACCTGTCACCGGGCAACCCGCAGCTGCGTCGACAGATCGCCCTGCGTTACATGGTGGGTGGGCTAATGTTGCCCATCGAAGAGCTTCTGATCACCAATGGCGCGCTGGAAGCGCTGAACCTCTGCCTGCAAGCTGTTACAGAGCCCGGCGACCTGGTGGCCATCGAAGCACCGGCCTTCTACGCCTGCCTGCAAATACTGGAACGGCTCAAGCTCAAAGCCGTGGAGATTCCAGTACACCCGCGCGAAGGCATGGACCTCACAGCGCTGGCGCACACCCTGGACAAGCATCCGATCAAGGCGGTGTGGTGCATGACCAACTTCCAAAACCCAGTGGGCGCAAGCATGCCTGAGGCGAAGAAACAGGCATTGGTCGAACTGCTCAATCGCCATCAGGTACCTCTGATCGAGGACGATGTCTACGCCGAACTGTACTACTCACAGCAAGCCCCCAAACCTGCCAAGGCATTCGACACCCAAGGCCTGGTCATGCACTGCGGCTCTTTCGCCAAAAGCCTGGCACCCGGTTATCGGATCGGCTGAGTAGCCGCTGGCCGCTTCGCTCAGAAGATCGAGCGGCTGAAGCTGATGACCTCACTCTGCGCCTCGATGCCGGCCCAGGCAGCCATCGCAGACTACCTGCAACACGGAGGCTACGATCGCCACTTGCGCAAGTTGCGCTACGCCCTGGAGGGCCAGCAGGCCAGCATGCTGGCCGCCATTGTCCGTCACTTTCCGTCGCAGACCCGTGTCAGCCAACCTTGCGGCGGCTACTTCCTGTGGCTGGAGCTGCCTGAACAAATCGATGCCTTGAAGTTATTTCACATGGCTCTGGCTCAAGGTATCAGCATCGCTCCGGGGCCGATCTTTTCGCCGACCCGGCGTTTTGGCAACTGCATAAGGCTGAACTATGGCTCACCTTGGAACGAGGCGGCTGAGAACGCAATGGTCACGCTAGGCCAGATCATTCGATCATTTTGAACCTGCATCCAGCTATGGGTGGCTATAGTTGTTGGACGAACAGCGAGCCAGCACCATGCCATCTGATGATCCGACCTCCTGCACCGCCACACAAGGTGCACGCCAATGCAGCGACTCCTCCCAGGCCACCAGCAAGCTGCTAGCGGAGTTGATCGACCACAGCTTGGCCAATGTATTCGCCTTTGACCGCGATTTCCGACTGTTGGCAATCAACCGCACGGCCCAGCAAACCTTCCAGCGAGTACGCAGTATGGTGCCGCAGGTCGGGGATAACCTCCTGCAGTGGATCACGCGACACCCTGACCTTGCCGCTTTGATGCAGCCCTTCATACCCCGCATGGTGGCGGGTCAGCCATTTACCGAGAGCATCGCACTCGGCCCTGCCGATGACCTGCGCCATTACCAGATCATCTATAACGCATTGAGTGATCCTGAGCATGGAATGCTGGGCGGGTCGCTGTTTGCCTATGACATCAGTGAGCGCGTTGCCGAGCAGGCGCGTATGCGCAAGATCGAAGAAGCGCTATATCAGTCGCAAAAGATGGAAGCGGTCGGCCAATTGACTGGCGGTATCGCTCACGATTTCAACAATCTGCTCGGCGGAATTCTCGGTGCTCTGGAAATGGCCGAGCAGCACCAAGACGAGCAACGTTACCTGGATACCACCCGGCTGCTGGGCGTCGCCCGGCAGAACGCGCTACGCGCGGCTTCTCTGGTGCAACGCCTGCTGGCGTTCTCGCGCCAGCAGACCCTTGCACCTCAGCTGGTGAACGTACACCAACTGGTCGCCGGCATGCATGAGCTGATTGCCAGCTCGCTGGGAACACGCATCACGTTCATCGACCAGACCCAGCAGGAGCATTGGCCGGTCCTGATAGATCCCAATCAACTGGAGAACACGCTGCTCAATTTGTGCATCAATGCTCGCGATGCCATGCCATCTGGGGGCACTGTGCTTCTGGCCAGTGATAACACCTTGCTCGATCAGGCGCAGGCTCAGGCGCTGGAACTGCCAAGCGGCTCGTATCTTCACGTTAGCGTCAGCGACAGTGGTACCGGCATGCCTGCAGAGGTCTTGCAACGAGCATTCGACCCCTTCTTCACCACCAAACCTGCTGGCCAGGGCTCTGGCCTTGGGCTGTCGATCGTCTATGGATTCGTCCGTCAATCCGGGGGGCAAGTACGTATCACTAGCAACCCCGAGCAGGGCACCTGCGTTCACCTGTACCTACCACGGGCTGCCAGCCAGGCAAGCGCGCACACCGATGGGCAGCCACAAACGGTCATGGTCGTCGAGGGCCAGGCCGTGCAGCGGATGCTGATCTGTGAAGTATTGGAGGAGCAAGGGCATCAGGTGCACAGCTTCAGCGATGGCTATAGCGCACTGCAAGCGCTACGCGGCGGCTTGCGTCCTGACCTGTTGATCACCGACATCAGCCTGCCCGGCGGTATCGATGGTTACCAGGTTGCAGCGGCCTGCCAAAAAAGGCCTGAGTGTGTACTGGTGCTGTTCATCACCAGCTCTGCCAGCAGTCGAGTCAACGTACGCCCCGATCCCTACTGTGACGTGCTTTATAAACCGTTCGAACTGGCTGCGCTGAGCCAGCATGTTGAAAAGTTGCTGAAAAAACGATACCTGCCCCGGTAGGTTGCTAGGCGGCTGCCCACTAGGCAGGTAAAGTCTACTCACTTTCATCTGTCGGACGTCGACATGCCTCACCGCGACTTGATCGCTCTGCGCCAAGAAATCGAAACCCTGAGCCTGCGTAACCAGCAATTGGAAAGTCAGCTGCGACAACATCAGGATCACGATCTTGCCATCTATCGGTTTCTGTTCGACACCATGGATGAAGGGTTTTGCATCATCGAGTTCTTCGATGGCCCCCATGGCCCGCTGAGCGATTACGTCCACGTGATGGCAAACGCCGCTTATGCCAAGCATGCCGGCATTCCCAATGTGGTCGGGCAGAAACTGCGCGAGATGGTTCCCGAAGAGGCCGATGACTGGGTCGCCCGCTACGGTGCGGTACTGCGCACAGGCCAGCCTTTGCAGTTCGAACAGGAACTGGTGGCCACCGGGCGTGTGCTGTCGATCACCACGTTTCGCGTGGAGCCGGCCCAGCGGCGCCAGGTTGCGGTGCTGTTCAAGGACGTGACCGAGCGCCGCAAGGCGGAGCTTGCACTGCGCCAGCTCAACGATGAGCTTGAGCAACGGATCAGCGCAGCACTGGCTGAACGCCGCCTGTTCGCCGAATTGATAGACCACGGCACCATCAATGTCTATGTGATCGATATGCAGATGCGCTGGCTGGCGATCAACCGCCAGGCCCGGCAGGATTTTCAAACGATGTACGGCAGTGTGCCTGAAGTTGGCGATTCGCTGCCGGCTTTCTTGAATGACCACCCGGACGAACGCGACTTGGTGCTGCCGCTATGGCAGAGGGCGTTGGCTGGTGAGCAATTCATCGAAACCGGCACTTTCGCTCAACGCCCCTACGAACTGCATTTCAACGCATTGCGTGACCATGACGGTAACGTGCAGGGCGCCTACCTGTTCGCCTATGACATCACTGAGCGGGTCAAGGAGCAGCAACGCTTGGCCAATGCAGAGCAGGCATTGCGGCAGGCGCAGAAAATGGAAGCCGTAGGCCAGCTCAGCGGCGGCATCGCACATGACTTCAACAACCTGCTTGGCGGCATCATCAACGCCCAGGAGCTGATGCAGCGGCGCCTCGATCAGCAACGCTACGCAGCCCTAACGCCCCTGCTAGAACTTTCCTGCCAGTCGGCACAACGTGCGTCTGCGCTGGTGCACCGATTGCTGGCTTTCTCTCGCCAGCAGACCTTGCAACCGCTTGCGACCGACATTGCCGTTCTGGTCAATAGCATGCAAGCGTTGGTGCGGCCGGTTATCAGCCATGCGATCTCCTTGCGCAGTGAATTCGTCGACGATTTGTGGCCGACCTATATCGACCCCCCACAACTGGAAAGCGCTTTACTGAACCTTTGCATCAACGCCCGCGACGCCATGCCAGCGGGCGGGACCATTGATATTCGCGGCGATAACATCAGTCTGGACAGCGAGCAGGCTCAACCGCTGGGGATGCCCGCTGGCGATTACGTGCGGCTTAGCGTGGCCGACACCGGTCACGGGATGAGCGAAGCGGTAGCAGCGCGTGCAATCGACCCGTTCTTCTCCACCAAACCACCAGGCCGGGGCACCGGCCTTGGGTTGTCGATGACCTATGGGTTCGTGCGTCAATCGGGTGGCCAGTTACGCCTGCTCTCCTCCCCCGGCCAGGGCACGCGTGTCGAATTGTATCTACCGCGCCACCACGAGCAGCCAGCAGCGCCTGTCCGACCGAATCCTGGCAAGACGGCGGCCAACAGCCACCCTAGCGGCCAACGGATCGTGCTGGTAGAGGACCAGGCGGCATTGCGCTTGGTCGTCGGGGAAGCGCTGAAGGAGTTGGGTTATGAGGTCGAAGCCTTCGAAAATGGCGCTGCCGCGCTGGCGCATATGCACAAGTGCGAGCAACCTGACCTGCTGCTTAGCGATATCGGCCTGCCCGAAGGCCTCAATGGCCACCAGGTTGCCGAGCGCTGCCGGCAAATCTTTCCGCAACTCAAGGTGCTTTTCATCACCGGCTACGATGAAAGTGCAGCGCTGGGTGACGGCCAACTGCTGCCGGGCACCAGCATACTGACCAAGCCTTTCGAGCTTCATGCGCTAGCTGAGCGTGTGGGCGATTTGCTGGAAAACGGAGTGTGCTGACGGTGGCAATCAACGCCCGCCGCCCAGGTCGATAAAACTGCCGGTGGAATAAGAGGCCTTGTCCGACAGCAACCAGAGGATTGCCTCGGCGACTTCCTCAGCGCGGCCGCCGCGCCCCATGGGCAGGCTCGCTTCAAGCTTGCTGACGCGCTCAGCATCACCGGACAATGCGTGAAAGCCGGTATGGATGTAACCCGGCCGCACGCCATTGACGCGCACGCCCTCGCCCGCCACTTCCTTGGCCAGGCCCAAGGTGAAGGTGTCCAGCGCGCCTTTGGAGGCAGCATAATCGACATACTCGTTGGGTGAGCCCAGGCGCGCGGCAACCGACGACACATTGACGATGGCACCGCCGTGCCCGCCGTGGCGCCGGGCCATGCGCAACAAGGCGTGCTTGGCACACAGCATCGGCCCGACGACATTGGTCTTCATCACCTCAAGCAGCCTGAACTCGGACATGCCTTCAAGCCGGCTCTGCTGGCCGATGGTGCCAGCATTGTTGACCAACGCGGTCACAGGCCCCAGTGCTTGGTCGACGCGCTGGAACAGATGCACCACTTCGTCCTCGACGCAGGCGTTGGCGCGCACGGCGATGGCCACGGCCCCCAGTGCGCGCACCTGAGCGAGGGTATGTTCGGCAGCCTTTTCGTCAGCATGGTAGTTGATGCAGACGCGATAGCCCTCGCGGGCGGCTTGCAAGGCAGTGGCGGCGCCGATGCCGCGACTGGCACCGGTGATGACGATGACGTTGTGCATAGTGGTTTGGAGTGGTTCAAGAACGGTGATTCGACAATAGGTCAAAAGCCGCGCCAATGGAATGAGCGATCCGGTTAGACAAACCATTGCGCGCAGTTGTGGGTTTGATTGCGAACAGGTGCTGGGATGCTTTGCGCAAGGTATTCAACCTAGGGTGTAGGCCTGGATTGAATTAACGAACCTCATTGCACCAGCGACAGCCGGATGATCAGGCCCACAAAGCCGCGCTGCCTGACGCTTTGCACCACAACATTCATCTCTTGCTCTTGCTCTTGCTCTTGCTCTTGCTCTTGCTCTTGCTCTTGCTCTAGCTCTTGCTTTGGCTTCTAAGCGCGCGATAGCTCAGGCAACGCGAAAGGCGACTTCAGGAGGCCGAGCGCAGGCGTCTGGAGGGCCAGGGTGCGTAGCACCCCTTCGGCTACGCCGAAGGGGTGCTACGCACCCTGGCCCTCCAGACGCCTGCGTTCGGCCTCCTGAAGTCGCACTCTGTGTCGCCTGAACTATCGCGCGCTTAGAAGCCAAAGCAAAAGCAACAGCAACAGCAACAGCAACAGCAACAGCAACAGCAACAGCAACAGCAACAGCAAAATCAACAACGAGCGCTAGAGCGAGAGGACAGCTACCTCATCAATGCCCCGCCGAAGCCGGCCCTGCCTTGGCCGTAAACGGCGGCTTGGCCAGCCATACCAGCAAGATCAACCCAGCAAACACCCACGTCATCAAGGTGAAATAATCCACCGTCGACATCATGTATGCCTGGGCATTGACGATCTGCTCAAGCTGCGCGTAGTTCTGCGTGCTGGCCCCGCCCAGTTGCTCAAGCGTATGCCTCGTCGCCGGGTCAAACTGGCTGATGTGCTCGCTCAGGTAGGCATGATGCTGATCCGCCCGGCGAATCCAGATCCAAGTCGTCAACGACGCAGCAAAGCTGCCGCCCAACGTACGCAGGAAGGTCGCCAGTCCCGACCCATCGGCAATCTGCTGCGGCGGCAGGTCCGACAGCAGGATGCTCAAGGTCGGCATGAAAAACAGCGCCACACCAATACCCATGAACAACTGCACCAGGGCAATGTGCTGGAAGTCCACCTCGCTGGTGAACCCCGCCCGCATGAAGCAACTGGTGCCAATGGCCAGAAACGCCAGCCCTGCCAGTACCCGCAGGTCGAAGCGGTGCGCATACTTGCCTACGAAAGGCGACATGATCACCGGCAGCACACCAATCGGCGCCACCGCCAACCCCGCCCAGGTTGCTGTATAGCCCATCTGTGTCTGCAGCCACTGAGGCAAAATCAGGTTGATACCGAAAAAACCCGCGTAGCCCCCCACCAGTACGATGGTGCCGACCCGAAAGTTGCGGTGCACGAACAGGCGCAGATTGACCACCGGGTGACGGTCGGTGAGCTCCCAAATGACGAAAATCGCCAGAAAGACCACCGAAATCAGGCTGCCAATAATGATGAACGACGACTCGAACCAGTCCAGGTCATTACCCTTGTCCAGCACCACTTGCAGCGCGCCCACACCCACGATCAACGTCAACAGGCCGATGTAGTCCATCGGCTGGCGGCTGGTGACCACTGGCCGGGCGCGCATCTGCTGGCGCACCACGGCAGCTGCGAACAGGCCGATCGGTACGTTGATGAAGAAGATCCACGGCCAGCTGTAACTGTCGGTGATCCAGCCGCCCAATATGGGACCCGCGATCGGCGCCACCACCGTAACCATCGCCAGCAATGCCAGGGCCATACCGCGCTTGGCGGGTGGGTAAACCGCAATCAGCAGAGTCTGGGTCATGGGATACAAGGGCCCTGCCACAACACCTTGCAACACCCGAAAGCCCACCAGCTCCGGCATCGACTGGGCGATGCCGCACAGAAACGAGGCCAGCACGAATAACAACGTCGCCCAGATGAACAGCTTGACCTCGCCAAAGCGCCGACTCAGCCAACCAGTCAGCGGCAAGGCGATGGCATTACTGACTGCAAACGAAGTGATGACCCAGGTGCCCTGCTCGTAGCTCACACCCAAGTTGCCGGAAATGGTCGGCAGCGCCACGTTGGCAATGGTGGTATCGAGCACCTGCATGAAGGTCGCCAGCGACAGGCCAATGGTGGTCAGCAGCAGGCTCGGCGGGGTGAACTGGGCCGGCGCGTCGTTGCTCATCGCTCGACCGTCTTGCCGGCGGCACTGTTCTGGTGAATCAGCCTGGCAATCAGCTGGTCTGCCTCGTCCAACTGGCGGTCATACACCTGCGTGGTGTAGCTGGCCTGCTGTGGAGGCTGCTGAGCCAGGGTCGGGCCACTCTGATCATGCAGGTCCACGTCGACGACGGTGGACAGGCCAATGCGCAGCGGGTGGTCCTTGAGTTGGTCGGGGCTCAGGTGAATGCGCACCGGCACCCGCTGGACGATCTTGATCCAGTTGCCGGTGGCGTTCTGCGCAGGCAGCAGCGCGAAGGCGCTCCCGGTGCCGGCGCCTAGGCTGTCGACCGTACCGCTGTACTTGACCGAGCTGCCGTACAAGTCAGCGCTGACCTCGACCGGCTGACCGATGCGCATGTCGCGCAACTGCGTTTCCTTGAAGTTGGCGTCGATCCACACCTCATCCAGCGGGATCACTGCCATGGTAGCGGTCCCCGGCTGCAGGCGCTGGCCAAGCTGCACGGTACGCTTGGCGACATAGCCGGTTACCGGCGCAACCAAGGTGGTGCGGGCGTGATCGAGGTAGGCCTGGCGCAAATCAGCGGCAGCCGCCATCACTTCAGGGTGCGAGGACACCACGGTGTCGTCGACCAGTGCGCTGCTGGTGTTCAGTTGCTGGCGCGCACTGTTGACTGCGGCCTGGGCGACGGTCAGGTCGTCACGGGCATGGGACAGCTCTTCCGCTGCGATCGCGCCACTGGCGGCCAATACCTTGCGCCGGTTGAAGTCCTGCTGAGCTTTCTGCAACTCGGCCTGTCGCGTTTGCAGCTGAGCTTTGAGCGAGTCGACATTGCTGTACAAACCACGGACCTGTCGCACTGTCCGCGCGAGCTTGGCCTCGGCAGCCTGCTGCGCCACTTCACTGTCCGAAGGGTCGAACTGCAACAGCACCTGGCCAGCATGCACCAGGTCGCCATCGTCGGCGCCAATGCTGATCACGGTACCGGTCACCAATGGCGTGATCTCCACCACGTTGCCGTTGACGTAGGCGTCGTCGGTGCTCTCATACCAGCGCCCGACCAGGCTGTACCAAGCCCAGGTACCGGCGCCGACCAGCAGCACCAACACCAACAGGCCGAGCAGCCAGGCCTTGCGTTTACCCGGCGCTGGCGCGTCGGTCGGAGGGTTTGCAGTGTCTGCGGAAGTGGCCATGACAGTACCTTGAAATATTCGAAACAGGGATCAACGATCAGCGAAGCGGCGGATCGTCAGAGGGTCGCCGGCACTGAGCAGTACCTTGGCCAACAGGCTTTCCAGAGCCTTGAGCTCGTCTGCTTGCAGCGCGCCGACCAATTCGTTCATTGCCGCCGCGCCGATCTCTGGCAGGCGGTCGGCCAGGCGCTGCCCCTCGCTGGTCAACGCCAGGCGCACCTGGCGGCGATCATCGGCGCAGCGGTTGCGCATGATCAGGCCCTTGTGCTCAAGGCGGTCGAGCATGCGGGTCATAGAGCCACTGTCCAGCCCCAGGTAACGGCACAGTTCAGCGGGGGTATCCACCTCGTACTGGGTCACGATGATCAACACCTTGAACTGCGCTGCCGTCACACCCTCAGATTCCAGGTGCCAATCGAGAATACGGTCCTTGAGGATCGCTGCGCGGCCCAACAACATGCCGATGGCACAGGTCTGGAAATTTTCCGGCGTGAAATAGGACATGGGTATCGGCTCGAGCATTTGTTTAAAAATATTACTGCCTAGGCAGTAAATGTCAAAGCCTTCGTTAGCTGCCTATGTAAATAGCGACGAAGGGTTCGCCTACAGCGCTTGCCGCGAAGCATTCTCAAACATCGGAAATTCGTCACGAAATCCAGGAAAACCCGCACAACTGATAGTCATTCGCCATTAGCTCGTTTTCGGCCCCCCCTGTGCAGGGTAGAATGGGCAAAACCCGGAGCCCTGATGAACCAAGACCGCCTCTACCCTAGCCCAGACGACGCCATCACCGACGCTGCCGCGCATTGGTGCATGCGCCTGCACGCCGAAGATTGCACAGCGCTCGAGCATGAAACGTTCGCCCGCTGGCTGGCGGCTGACCCGCGGCATGAAGAGGAATACCGGGCGATGCTGGAGATTTGGCAAACTGCCGATCACCTCCCGCGCACAGCCACGGTCATCGACTTCAACCAAACGGTGCAGCAAGCGCCACAGGTACGCAACTGGCGGCCGCTGGCGTCGGCGGCGGCGCTGGCCCTGCTGGCCTTGCCGCTGGCAGCATGGCTAGGTTGGACCCAGGGCTGGCTGCCCAATGACTATCAGCACTTTGAAACCGGCGATCAACGGCGCACCGTGCAGTTGAGCGACGGCAGCCAGGTCGAACTCAACCTGCACAGCGAACTGACCTACCTCAACTACAAGGACCAGCGCCAGGTCACGCTCAAACGCGGCGAGGCTTACTTCACGGTGCAGCACGACAGCAAGCACCCGTTCATCGTCCGCGCCGGCAGTGGTCAGGCACGGGTCACCGGCACGCAATTCAATGTTTGGAAGTACCAGGACCAGGTCAAGGTCACCCTGGTGCAGGGGTCGGTGCTGGTCAGCAGCGAGGGCAGCACCGGCGGCTACCGCCTTGGCCCTGGCATGCAGGCCAGCTACCACAGCGGTGACTTCGAGCCACAACTGGCCGAAAGCGACGACTATGGCAACAGCCTGGCCTGGCGCCAGGGCAAATTGGTGCTCGACAACCTGAGCCTTGAGCAGGCGCTGCCAGTGATCAACCGCTACCTCGATGCGCCGCTGCAGTTGGCTGACCCTGCAACCGGGCGCATCCGCATCAGCGGCATCTACAGCACCCGCGAAGTCAGGCGATTGGTCGACAGCCTGCCCAAGGTGCTGCCGATCTACCTGACCCGCAGCAAGGACGGCAGCACCGTCATCAACAGCATCCTGCCGCCGCCGAACAAGGGCTGAGGCTTTACAGCGTCATCGCCGCCAACCAACCGAACGCCAGTAACGGTAGGTTGTAGTGAAGGAAGGTCGGCACAACAGTGTCCCAGATATGATGATGCTGTCCGTCCACGTTCAGGCCTGAAGTCGGCCCAAGGGTCGAGTCCGAGGCCGGCGAGCCAGCGTCACCCAACGCGCCTGCGGTACCGACGATGCACACGGTCGCCAGTGGGTCGAAGCCCAGCTGCATGCACAATGGCACGAAGATCGCTGCCAGGATCGGCACCGTGGAGAACGATGAGCCGATGCCCATGGTCACCAGCAGCCCCACCAGCAGCATCAGCAAGGCGCCGACGCCTTTGCTGTGATCGATCCACTGCGCCGACGCCTCGACCAAGGTGTTGACCTCACCGGTTGCTTTCATCACCTCGGCAAATCCGGAGGCTGCGATCATGATGAAGCCGATCATGGCCATCATCTTCATGCCCTCGGTGAACAGCCCGTCGGTTTCCTTCCAGCGAACGATGCCCGACAGCGAGAAGATCAAAAAGCCCACCATGGCGCCGATGATCATCGACTCCAGCCACAACTGCACAATGAACGCCGCAGCGATTGCCAGCGCGGCAACCAGCAAGGTGAGCGGGTTGTACTGCACGCTGACCTGCTCGACCTGCTCGATGCGTGCCAGGTCGTAGTCGCGCTTGTTGCGGTAGCTGACGAACACAGCCAACAAAAGGCCGACGAACATGCCCGCCGCAGGGATAGCCATGGCGTGGGTCACATTGACCCCGCTGACGTCGACCCCTGCCCGCGCGACATTGGCCAGCAGAATCTCGTTCAGAAAGATGTTGCCAAAGCCAATCGGCAGAAACATGTAAGGGGTGATCAGGCCGAAGGTGATCACACAGGCGACCAACCGACGATCGATGCGCAGCCGCGTCAGCACATACAGCAGCGGCGGCACCAGTAGCGGGATGAAGGCGATGTGAATGGGCAGAATATTCTGCGATGACACCGCTACCACCAGCATGAGCCCGATCAGCAGCCATTTGACCTTGCCACCACTGGCGTGGCCCTGGCGGTCGATCATGCTGAGCGCGCGGTCGGCCAGGGCGTGAGCCAGGCCAGACTTGGCAATAGCCACCGCGAACGCACCGAGCAACGCGTAGGACAGTGCCACCGTGGCGCCGCCTCCCAGGCCACCATTGAAAGCCTTGAGCGTACCCTCGACCCCCAGCCCCCCGATCAAACCACCGGCCAAAGCGCCGATGATCAGGGCGATGACCACGTGCACGCGGGACAGGCTCAATATCAGCATGATGCCCACCGCGGCGATCACTGCATTCATGGTTTGGCTTTCCTCTACCAACAGACAAAAAGCGCGCACTCTGAAGCAGTGCAAGGCAGATGTCAAAAGCGCCATGACAGGACGTAATCGTCCAGCACTTTAAATTGAATGTTTGAATAAAGAAAAAACCCAGCGGGTCGATAAAGCGGGAGGCTGGAGGGCGAATTGCGCCTACCGACACTTGCGAAGCCGAGCGGTGGCGCCCTTCGAGGCAACTTCCTCCTGCCCTACTACCAAAACCCTTACTGCTAAAAAGGGATTGCACCCCATGCCTTTGCGACAACTTTCCATCCAGTGGAAAATCACCCTGCTCGCCGGCCTGTGCCTTGCCAGCATCGTCACCCTGCTCGTCGGCCTATCGCTGTACCGCATGGACCACAGCTCGGACCTGGTCAAGGCCAGCAGCATGCAGATGCTTACCGAGGCTGCCCAGGCGCGTATCGAGTCGCAAGGTGAAGTTCAGGCGCTGAACATTCGCCGCCAGTTCATGGACGCCTATCAGTACGGCGCAGGCTTCTCGCGCCAGGTGCTGTTCCTGCGTGAGCAGGCGGAAAAACGTTTTCTGGACGCTTTCGACCTGCGCGAAGACATGACCCGCCAGGTGCATGCCGCACTGCAGGCCAACCCTGACCTGCTCGGCCTCTCGCTGGTGTTCGAGCCCAATGCGCTGGACAACAAGGACAGCCTGTTTGCCGGCAAAGCCGAGCTGGGCAGCAACGAAACCGGGCGCTTCGCCTTGTACTGGTCGCAGCCCCGGGCCGGTCAGCTGACCGCAATGGCTTTGCCCGAACATGATATGACCAACACCGAGATAGGCCCCAGTGGACAGCCAGCCAATACGTGGTGGACCTGCCCGCGCAGCACCGGCAAGGTCTGCGTGGTGGAACCCTACTTCTATGATATCGATGGTCAGCGCGTGTTGATGACCAGCATCGTCTTCCCGCTGACGGTCAACGGTAAGATCATTGCTACGCTCTCGATCGACATCAACCTCAATAGCTTGCAGGCCCTGAGCCAGGATGCCAGCCGCAACCTGTACGAAGGCCGCGCCACGGTTGGCATCCTCAGCCCGGTCGGCCTGCTGGCCGGCTATAGCGCTGATGCCAGCAAGCTGGCTCAGCGCTTCGACCAGGTCGACCCTCGCCAAGGCGCGGAGCTGGTACGCAAGATGGCCAGCGGCAAACTCAGCATCCTCCACGACCAGGCGCGCCTGAAAGTGCTCGCGGCGTTCGAGCCAATCCCAGGTGCCAAACCCTGGGGGGTGATGCTGGATGTCCCGGAAAACGCCCTGACCGGCCCTGCCGAAGCCCTCAAGCAAGAGCTCGACACCCTCAACACCAGCGGTACGCTGTTGGAGCTGGGCCTGGGCTTAGGTGCCGCAGTCGCCGGCTTGCTGCTGGTGTGGCTGATGGCCCGAGGTGTGACCAAGCCGATCCTTGGCGTGGCGGCGATGCTTGAGGACATCGCCAGCGGTGAAGGCGACTTGACCCGCCGTCTGACCTACGACAAGCGTGACGAACTCGGCGAGCTGGCCGGCTGGTTCAACCGCTTCCTGGACAAGCTGCAACCGACCATCGCCGAGGTCAAGCGCTCGGTGCAGGCTGCCCGTGGCACCGCGGACCAATCCTCGTCCA
Source organism: Pseudomonas sp. KCJK9000 (assembly GCF_046230725.1). Taxonomy (NCBI): domain Bacteria; kingdom Pseudomonadati; phylum Pseudomonadota; class Gammaproteobacteria; order Pseudomonadales; family Pseudomonadaceae; genus Pseudomonas; species Pseudomonas sp. KCJK9000. Next base: position 126,679 of record NZ_JBJJLN010000003.1, read on the forward strand.
TCGCGACCCAAACCAGCGCTGGCATGGAGCAGCAGTACCGCCAGGTGGACCAAGTGGCCACCGCCTCCCATGAAATGAGTGCCACCGCCCAGGACGTCGCCCGCAGCGCCGCCCAGGCCGCGCAGGCTGCCCGTGACGCAGACCAAGCCACCCGCGAAGGCCTGGCAGTGATCGACCGCACCACCAGCAGCATCGACGCCTTGGCAGACAACATGAGCCAGGCCATGGCCGAAGTCCAAGGGCTGGCCCAGAACAGCGAGAAAATCGGTTCGGTACTGGAGGTGATCCGCTCGATCGCCGAACAGACCAATCTGCTCGCCCTCAATGCTGCCATTGAGGCGGCCCGTGCCGGTGAAGCCGGCCGCGGATTTGCCGTGGTCGCCGACGAAGTGCGCAACCTGGCGCAGCGTACTCAGCAGTCGGTGGAAGAGACCCGCCAGGTTATCGAAGACCTGCAGACCGGCACGCGCGATGTGGTCGGCAGTATGGACCACAGCCATCGCCAGGCCCAGGGCGGCGTCGAGCAGGTGAGCCAGGCGGTGACTGCGTTGCAGCGCATCGGCCAGGCGGTGAGCGTGATCACTGACATGAACCTGCAAATCGCTTCGGCCGCCGAAGAGCAAAGTGCGGTGGCCGAGGAGATCAATAGCAACGTTGCGACCATCCGCGATGTGACCGAATCGCTCTCGGGCCAGGCCAATGAATCGGCGCGGGTCAGCCAGTCGCTGAACAGCCTGGCCAACCAGCAACAGGCGCTGATGGATCAGTTCCGCGTCTAGCCCTGGGCCGTGCAGTCATCGGTGCTGCAGTAGCCCTGGTCTGGCAGGTAGAAGCGCCCTGCCTGGACGATGCGATCGAGCAACGCCATGGCGCCCAGCACGTTCGGGCGGGCGCCCATTGGCAGCGTATCGGTCAGAGGCAGCGTGGCATCCTTGTACCCCGACTCCATGATCAGCAGATGCATCTGGTCGGCATTGAGGTAGAGGTGATGCTCTTCGATGGCGTAGGCCTGGATAAGCGCCAAGGCCCCGGTTACCAGGGGTGTAGCACTGGAGGTGCCGCTGTAGCTGTCGGTGTAATCCCGGTCGTGCTCATTCCTATCCTGCAGATCGCCGTAGCCCGTGGTGGCTACGCTGTCGCCCCAGGCATTGAGCATGCGGTAGCGATAGTTGTAGTTTGAATACTGATGCGGCTTGCCATCCCATGAATGGCTGGCGCCTACCAGAATCGCATCAGCATCGCCAAAATCCTCGAAATAGCTGAACCGTGCCAGGTCAACACCATAACCTTTAGTGGTAGCTATCCTGGGGTCACCCTGCCAAGTGCCATTGCACGCCGCATTGAGTACCACTGCGCCTCGCTCTGTCAGCGCGCGGGTGACGTCCCACCAAGCCTGATCATGCAGCGACGGCAGGAACGTACCCAGCGCATTGATATTGGCTGTCTGCCGATTGACCGCAACGATGTCTCCCGGATTCACATAGGCCAGCATTTTTTTCAGGGTCTGGGAAAGACCCTCGGCGTCCTTGGCCCGGTTGTCGTAAACGAACAGCTCTGCGCCGTGGCAGATGCCTGTCATGCCAAAGCCGTTGTCGCGGGCAACCAGGATGCCCACCGAAGCGGTGCCGTGCTTCTGATCGCTGTTATCGGCCGGCGGTATCAGTTTGAGTTTTGGGTTGTCGCGCAGGTCCTCATGGTTGAAATACAGGCCTGCGTCCGAGAAATGCACGCGCGCGCCCCTGCCATTGACACCCGCCTCCCAGGCTTTACGAATGTTCAGCCCCTTCTGCTGGGCGTCCGGTGCGTTCAGGTAGCGCTGCAGTGCGGTGAAGTCCGGAGTCGGCTGCGCCTCGCTGTGCGCCCTGTTGCCGGCGACGAAGGCGGCGCCCGTCAGTAAGGTGGCGAACACCGCCGAAGCCCCCAGAGCAAACAAATTACCAGGCACTACCTGCGGTGGCACAAAGGCTGCCTGCTCCACGTAATCCAATGCCTCCAGGCTCTGGATCAGTGCGACGAAGGTGGCGTTGGACATGCTCGCAGGCTGTTCCAGCCAATAATGGTTGGCCAGCACCGCAAAGCGCTCATCGTTGCGCTCTTGTGCGTTCAAGAAGGGTTGTACATCGATCATCCGGGCAAGCCCCGGCCAGTGGCGTTGCAGAAGCGACGCCGAGTCAGGCTGCAGGTCGGCCATCAAACGGGCGAAACCTCCCTGCTGAAAAACCAGGAGCAACGGCGGGTAGCGCTGGCCCTCTGGCTGGTAAGGGAACCTGACCGGCATAGGGTCAGACACTTGGCGCTTGCGACGCCCTGCCTGAGCAGGCAATGGCACGCGATCAAGGATGCGCCGGGTCAACTCACTCTCGGCAACCTGCACGACGAACGACGCCAGGCGCAAGATACCGTTGTCCAGCAGTGCAGGGTCCAGTTCCAGCGCCGCGCTATCGATCAAACGCACTTTGGGGGTTATCAGGTAGTGGCCGGCACGCACATCGCAGCTCAGAGTCGCAGGGCAGCCATAGTTGGCGACTTTGGCGCTAGTGGTTTGGGAAGGCACGGTAACGCCGTCCAGGTGAACGATGTTGCCCTCAGGGGTTTTGCGCTCCAGCAGATAGTGGATGGACTTGACCTTGGGCAAGTCGTCACCGATGCAGCGCATGTGAAACTTCCCATCGAAGGTGAAATTACGGTAGTACACGAAATCCAGCTCAAGGCTCATGAGTAGCTCCTGTAGACCACGGCCCGGTTGGGCGCGGCTTGCCAGTCTCATGAATCTGCAGCCGAGCACGCAGGCTGAAGTCGTTCCAGCGCTTGGCCTGGGCAACACGAGGGCGTTGGCTACACTTGCCCGATCCGCACGGCAATACTTGAGAGGTTCGAATGAGGAAGTTTCCAGCGTTGCTGGCCAGCCTGATGCTTGCCATGGGCCTGGCCAGCACGGGCAGCGCCGCAACGGCAGAGCCGGTAAAACCTATCCACTTTGGCGCCATCGGCTGGGAAAGCGGCGCTTTGACCACGGAAATACTGCGCCATATCGTCGAGCACGGTTTCGGCTACCCCACCGACACCCTGCCCGGCAGCACCGTGAGTATGGAAGTGGCCCTGGCGCGCAACGACCTGCAAGTGATCGCCGAAGAATGGGCCGGGCGCAGCCCTGCTTGGGTCAAAGCCGAACAGGCCGGGCAGGTCTTTGCCTTGGGCGACACAGTAAAAAACGCCGAAGAAGGCTGGTGGGTACCGGCCTATGTGATCAAGGGCGACCCGGCCCGTGGTTTGAAGCCACTGGCACCGACTTTGCGCAGCGTCGAAGACCTCAAAGACTACCCGCAAGTGTTCCGCGACCCTGAAATGCCAGACAAAGGCCGCTTTCTCAACAGCCCTAGCGGCTGGACCTCGGAAACGGTCAACTCGCAGAAGCTCAAGGCCTATGGTCTGGATGGGCTGTATAACAATTTCCGCAGCGGCTCGGGCGCAGCGCTGGACGCGGAAATCAATTCGGCCATCCGCCGTGGGCAACCGGTGTTGTTCTATTACTGGAGCCCGACGCCGTTGATTGGCCGCTACGACCTGGTGCGCCTGCAGGAGCCAGCTTTCAATGCGGCGGCTTGGGCGACCCTGACGGACGCCAAGAACCCTGATCCCAAAGGTAGCCAGTCATTGCCGGCCAAGTTGTCGATCGGTGTTTCCAAGGCATTTCGCGACAGCTACCCGGATTTGGTAGCGGTTTTCGAGAAAGTCGACCTGCCGATCGACCGGCTGAACAAGGCACTGGCCGAAATGAGCGACAAACGCCAGAAGCCCACCGATGCTGCGATCGCTTTCCTGCGCGCCAACCCTGATGTGTGGAAGCCCTGGCTGCCCGCCGATGCCGCCAGCAAGGTCGAGGCCAGCCTATGAGCGCAGGCTTCCCCGAAGCCCTTCAGGTGTCGTTCGCCGACGCAATCAACCGCCTGGTCGACTGGCTCGTGGTGCACTATGGCGACCAGTTACGCAGCATTTCAGATCAGCTGCTGCAGCTTTTGGTGGGGCTTGAGAACCTGCTGCGCCTGATTCCCTGGTGGCTGCTGCTGGTATTGGTCGGCCTTATGGCCTGGCATGCCAGCCGCAGCTTGCTGCGCAGCGTAGTGATGGTCGGGTTACTAGCGTTCATCGGCATGCTCGGGTTGTGGGACAAGCTGCTGCAGACCCTGGCCTTGGTGCTGGTCAGTACCGGCCTGTGCGTGCTGGTTGGTGTGCCGCTGGGCATCTTGCTGGCCACCCGCCCGCTGGCCAGGCGGCTGTTGATGCCGGTACTGGATGTGATGCAAACGCTACCCGCTTTCGTCTACCTGATCCCGGTCCTGATGTTGTTCGGCCTAGGCAAGGTGCCAGCGATATTCGCCACGCTCGTCTATGCTTTGCCGCCGCTGGTACGCCTGACAGAACTGGGTTTGAGCCAAATCGACCCGTCGTTGCTGCAGGCCGCGCATGGTTTGGGGGCTAGCCGCTGGCAGCGCTTGCGACGGATTGCCCTGCCACTGGCCTTGCCCAGCATCATGGCCGGCCTCAATCAATCAGTGATGATGGCGTTGTCGATGGTGGTGGTGGCGTCGATGATCGGCGCCCGGGGGCTGGGTGAGGACGTGCTGGCAGGCATTCAAACGCTCAATGTCGGCCAGGGCATCGAAGCCGGGTTGGCCATTGTTGCGCTGGCGATGGTCATCGACCGGATCAGCCAGGCGTATGGTCGCAAAGCACGATAACGTTGGTGATTGGCGCGCAGTTGCCACGCAGACGAAACGAAAAAACAGGAAGGAATAAGAATATGAATTCTTATTTCTTCTTAACGCTGCCTAGCCGCGTTATAACGTCGACCAACTGCGCAGCTGCCTCATGGGCCAACTGCCCGCAGCGCAATACCTCATCAACCGTGATCACGCACTCATAACACCCAGTCCCGGCTACTGAAGGCCAAGCGGTTGATGCTCATAGTTTTATACCCCGGTACGACGATTGCTCGAGCAAAGTCCCCCACACTCTAACCGAACTGGAGACATGCCGATGAGCACCCCACTGAACGTCGTCGCCCTTTCCGGCGGCACCAGCCGCCCTTCACGCACGCTGGCCCTCACGGAGGCCATCCTTGAGGAGTTGGGCCAGCACTTGCACATCAAGCCCCATCTCATCGAGCTAGGCGACATCGCTCGACCGCTGGGTGCCGCATTATGGCGTAGTGAATTGCCGGATACTGTCGAGCAACAGTTGCGCCAGGTGGAAAGGGCCGATTTGCTGGTAGTTGCCACACCGGTCTACCGTGGGAGCTTCCCAGGCCATTTCAAGCATTTGTTCGACCTGATCGGCCAAGACGCTCTGATCGACACCCCAGTGCTGCTCGCCGCGACCGGCGGCAGCGAACGTCACGCACTGGTGCTCGACCACCAACTACGCCCGCTGTTCAGCTTCCTTCAGGCCTTGACCCTGCCGATTGGCGTCTACGCAAGCCAAGCTGAGCTTGCCGAATACAAGGTGGCCAGCGACGCACTTGGGGCACGTATCCGGTTGGCTGCCGAGCGCGCTGTACCGCTATTCGCGAGTCACCACGCACTGCGTCGCAGCGCCTGAGAAGCCGCCTTGCAGGCACCTTGAACGGACTTGGCAGGCACTGTCAGTGGACCTTGCCGTACAGCCAGCTCAGTGCAGTGGACCGTGACCGATACGGCGCTAGGCCCGATACCGAACGCGGCGCTCTGCGCAGCAGCGGCTTGATATAGCTGCTGACTCTATGGGCACTTGGCGCCAAGCGCCCTGCCCCGTCGTGATCCCCTCAAAAAGCAGATGGGGCGCAAGCGCCCCACTGGTGTTTACTTCAGGTCGAATCGATCGAGCTCCATCACCTTCACCCAGGCCGCAACGAAGTCGCTGACGAACTTGTCATTCCCGTCGCTACTGCCATACACCTCACTCAAAGCCCGCAACTGCGCATGGGACCCGAATACCAGGTCAACGCGGCTAGCGGTCCATTTCACTTGCCCGCTCTTGCGGTCACGGCCCTCGAAGCTTTCGTTGTCCGCCGAAGTTGGCTTCCACTCCACGCCCATATCCAGCAGGTTGCGGAAAAAGTCGTTACTCAAAGTGCCAGGCTTGTCAGTGAATACCCCTTGCTTGTTATCGCCATGGTTGGCACCGAGCACCCGAAGGCCACCGATCAAAACCGTCAGCTCAGGGGCCGTGAGCGTCAGTAGCTGGGCTTTATCCAGCAGCAGCTTTTCGGCCTTGACGCTATAACGGGCCTTGGTGAAGTTACGCAAACCGTCGGCCAAAGGCTCCAGCACAGCGAACGACTCGACATCGGTCTGCGCCTGGGAGGCATCGACCCTGCCTGGGCGAAATGCCACAGTGCCGCTGAACCCAGCATCCTTGGCTGCCTTCTCGACCGCCGCAGTGCCCGCCAGCACGATCAGGTCGGCCAAGGACACCTTCTTGCCGCCGCTGTTGAACGCGCTCTGGATTTGCTCCAGCACCCCCAGCACCTTCGCCGTACCCGCATTCGCCGCCCAGTCTTTTTGCGGCGCAAGGCGCAGGCGCCCGCCGTTTGCACCACCGCGCTTGTCCGAACCGCGGAATGTCGAGGCTGCCGCCCAGGCGGTGGAAACCAGCTCGCCAACGCTCAGGCCCGAAGCCAGTACCTTGGCCTTGAGGCCGGCGACATCCTGCTCGTCCACCAGAGGGTGGTCGACTTTTGGCAGCGGGTCTTGCCAGAGCAGCTCCTCGTTGGGCATTTCAGGGCCCAAGTAACGTGACAACGGGCCCATGTCACGGTGAATCAGCTTGTACCAGGCGCGGGCGAAGGCATCGGCCAGCTGGTCGGGGTTATCTTTGAAACGCCGGGCGATCGGCTCGTAGATCGGGTCAAAGCGCAAGGCTAGGTCGGAGGTGAGCATGGACGGGGCGTGTTTCTTGGCCGGGTCATGGGCATCCGGCACGGTCCCAGCGCCCCCTCCGTCTTTGGGTCGCCATTGATGGGCACCGGCCGGGCTTTTGGTCAGCTCCCACTCGAAGTTGAACAGGTTGTTGAGGTATTCATTGCTCCACTTGGTAGGCGTGGACGTCCAGGTTACTTCCAGGCCGCTGGTGATGGTATCTGCGCCTTTGCCGCTGCCGAACTTGTTGGCCCAGCCCAGCCCCTGAAGCTCCAGCGCTGCTGCTTCCGGTTCGGGGCCGACGTTATCGGCCGGGCCTGCACCGTGCGTCTTACCGAACGCGTGGCCGCCTGCGATCAGCGCCACCGTTTCTTCATCGTTCATGGCCATGCGGCCAAATGTCTCGCGGATATCCTTGCCGGACTTGACCGGGTCAGGCTCGCCTTCCGGGCCTTCCGGATTGACATAGATCAGGCCCATCTGCACAGCGGCCAAGGGGTTTTCAAGGTTGCGCTCTGCCGACAGATCACGGCTTTGTTCTTCAGCATGTTTGGCAGGTTCGGCCACCAGGTCACCTTGGCCGGGTGGCTGCGCCTTGACCTGCTCTTTGCCATAGCGCGTATCACCGCCCAGCCAGACTTTTTCCGACCCCCAATACACGTCTTCGTCCGGCTCCCATACATCGGCGCGCCCGCCGGAAAAACCGAAGGTCTTAAAGCCCATGGACTCCAGGGCGACGTTACCGGTCAGAACAATCAGGTCAGCCCAGGAGATCTTGTTGCCATATTTCTGCTTGATTGGCCACAACAGGCGCCGAGCCTTGTCGAGGCTAACGTTGTCCGGCCAGCTGTTGAGCGGGGCGAAGCGCTGTTGGCCAGACCCGGCACCGCCACGGCCATCACCGATGCGGTAGGTACCGGCGCTGTGCCAGGCCATGCGCACGAACAGCGGGCCATAGTGGCCGAAGTCGGCTGGCCACCAGTCCTGGGAGTCGGTCATCAAAGCCCTGAGGTCGGCTTTGAGGGCTTGGAAATCAAGGCTCTTGAAGGCCTTGGCATAGTCGAAGTCCGGGTCAGGGCTGGACTTGGACGAGTGCTGATGAAGAATCCTGAGGTTGAGCTGGTCAGGCCACCAGTCACGGTTGGTGGTGCCGCCACCTGCGGTTTGATGGAACGGGCATTTCGATTCGTTCGACATCTGCTGTTACCTTTGGGTCGGTTATCCAGATTTACCGGTGTAGGCGAGGCAGTGTTGGAGTCCTGCTCAAGGCTTTTTGCCTACCCCTCATCAGGTCAGGTCGGCCACGCGCCGAGACGGCTTGCGAAGTGCTCAATCGGTGATTTCGCAGGGCCAGAACAAAGACTAGCCGAGCTTGGGCAGAGGTCTAATAGAGTGGCTCTAGCAGGCTGATAGCCGCGACGCATTCATCTTCTGCACAACGGCCGCCGACGTGCTTCAATACACAGCCAACCCCTCTGCCCCGGTGAGCCAAGCCCCATGAACCGCAACGACCTGCGCCGTGTCGACATGAACCTGCTGGTGCTGTTCGAAGCCTTGATGATCGAGCGCAACCTGACCCGCGTCGGCGAAAAGCTGTTCATTACGCAATCCACCGTCAGCGCTGCGCTGGCCCGGCTGCGCGAACTGTTCGACGACCCGCTATTGATCCGCAGCGGCCGCGCCATGGAGCCGACGCCGCGGGCCCTGCAAATTTTCGCTGAATTGGGGCCAGCGATGGATGTGATTTCTTCTGCCATCAGCCGCGCCCGCGACTTCGACCCGCGCAGCAGCTGCAATCAGTTCCGTCTGGGCCTGTCGGATGACGCCGAGTTCGGCCTGTTCCCCGCCCTGCTGCAAGCCTTGCGCGAAGAGGCACCGGGCATCAGTGTGGTAGTGCGCCGCGCCAACTTTCTGTTGATGCCAGGCCTGTTGGCCAGCGGCGAGATTTCGGTGGGCATCAGCTACACCACCGATCTGCCGGCCACTGCCAAACGGCGCAAATTGCGCGATATCGGCGTGAGAGTACTGCGTGCTGACGACCGCCCCGGCCCATTGACGCTCGACGAGTACTGCGCCCGCCCCCACGTGATGGTGTCGTTCTCCGGTGACATGAGTGGCAACATCGACCTGGATTTGGCGCGGATAGGCCGCTGCCGCAAGGTAGTGCTGGCTGTGCCGCAGTTCGGCAGCCTGCGCGCCCTGCTGTGCAATACCGAAATGATCGCCACCGTGCCCGACTACGCCGCCTGCGCACTGGCCGACGATGGCAATCTGCGGGCAGACCCCGCCCCGTTCGAGATCTCCGAGGCCGAGTTGTCGATGGTGTGGAGTGGTGCCCAAGACAACGACCCTGCCGAGCGCTGGCTGCGCGAGCGCATCCTGCAATATATGGCCAGCCCAAGCTGATCCATCGACCTCGTCGATAGCCACCATGAATGCCATCGAGTTCCGCTGCTGGGACGACCGGCGCAAGATGGCGGCATCCACGGATCGATGAGACGCTACCCATGAAAACCGGCATGCTGGCTGCCTTGCTCGCTTTGTTCGCTGCCCTGGCGGGGTGCACCACCTCGGCCAGCCCTTCGGGCGCCGAGCCTGAAGGGCATTTCTATTCAGCCACCGCCCTTTCCAGCCTCGCCTTGGCGCCAGGGCAACATGTGGCCGTGCTGTTGGGGCGCGACACGCAAACTACCCTTGGCTATCTGCAACAGCACCGAGGGCAGGCGCAGACTGCAGCGCCGCCGCGCAGTATTGCAGTGGCCACCCTGCGCGGGGGTAGCCAAGCCTACGACTGGCTAGCGCATTCGCTGGCGCAACAGTTCGCCGAGGTTAGGTTCTATGAAGACCTCGACAGCCTGCTGGCTGACCAGCCGGACGTGATCGTGCTGCTGGACAGCGAAAGCCGCCTGGCCACAGCCGACGTCGAGAGCCGTGTGGTGGCGCGCTTTTTCGACAGCCAACTGACCTACATCGGCCGCGCCGAAGGGCGAGCACGCAAAAATGTCGACAGCACGGCACGGCTACTGGAAAACGAAGCAGCGGCCAAAGCCGACGCCCTGCGCGATTTCGATCAGTCCCTGCAACGTTTGCTGAGCGGCAAGGTGTAACGACAACCGGGGTCCTGCACAGGGAACTCCCGCCAGTGCGGCGCTATCCTATGGGTGAGTGGTTTCTTCCCTAATGCTTGCTGCTACTGGAGAACTCGACATGCGCCACCTACTCATTGCCCCTGCGCTGCTGCTTCTGTTGCCTGCCGGTGCTGCCCTGGCCCGCGTTGATGCGGGCGACGTGGCAACTTCGGCAGGTGTTTCCGCATCGCTGTATTCCACCTTCAAAGACGATAAACGCATCATCCCTGCACGCGACGAGCTTTCTGCGTTCGTGGCCAGCGGTGGTAGCATCCGTGGCGCCTATGTCGAGTCCGCGCTGGAGCAGGTGCGTAAGGACAACCCAGGCTTGCAAGCCAGTGATGAAGAGTTGGCTAAAGCCATTCTTTCCCAGGATGACCCACTGGCCCATCACTGATATTCATCCGTACGCCTGACCCTCGACATCTTGGTTGCCAAACGATAAGCACCCAAGGTGTCGAGCCTTCCCTGCAGCGCCTGCGCTAATTCAAACCGGTCTTCTATACTCAGTCGTTCGCCCCGCTCTGCCCTGCAGCGCGCAACCTTGGCAGGGACTGGTCGGCTTGCCAATAAAAACAAAAGCCATCGAGTGAAGCCCATGAACATCCTCTACGACCCGCGTGTCGATGGAGCGTTGCCCAACGTTGATCAGCACGCGTTGCTGCAAGCTTTGCGTGATGCCTTGCCCGACCTGCATATCCTGCACCGCACTGAAGAACTCAAACCCTACGAATGTGATGGCCTTTCGGCTTACCGAACCGTGCCGCTGCTGGTGGTGCTGCCCGAGCGCTTCGAACAGGTGCAGGTCTTGCTCAAGCTTTGTCATCAGCGTGGCGTGCCGGTGGTGGCACGCGGCGCCGGCACCGGTCTGTCAGGCGGTGCACTGCCGCTGGCTCAAGGGATTCTGCTGGTGATGGCACGGTTGAACCGCATCCTTGAAGTCAACCCAGAAGGCCGCTTCGCCCGTGTGCAGCCTGGGGTACGCAACCTCGCCATCTCGCAAGCCGCTGCGCCCCATGGCCTGTACTACGCACCCGATCCGTCGTCGCAGATCGCTTGCTCGATCGGCGGTAACGTCGCGGAGAATGCAGGCGGTGTGCACTGCTTGAAATACGGCTTGACCGTGCACAATCTGCTCAAGGTCGAGGTGCTCACCATCGAAGGCGAACGCCTGACGCTAGGCAGTGACGCCCTGGACAGCCCGGGTTTCGATTTACTGGCACTGTTCACCGGCTCCGAGGGCATGCTCGGCATCGTCACCGAAGTCACCGTCAAGCTACTGCCCAGGCCTCAGGTGGCCCGGGTGCTGCTTGCCAGCTTCGATTGCGTCGAGGACGCGGGCCGCGCGGTGGCTCAAATCATTGCTGCCGGCATCATCCCCGGGGGCTTGGAGATGATGGACAACCTGGCGATCCGCGCGGCCGAAGCATTCATCCATGCCGGTTACCCCGTGGAGGCAGCCGCCATTCTGTTGTGCGAACTCGACGGCGTGGAAGCCGACGTGCAGGAGGACTGCGAGCGCGTGGGCGAGGTACTCAAGCAAGCCGGCGCCCGGGATGTGCGCCTGGCCTGCGACGAAGAGGAACGTGTGCGCTTCTGGGCCGGTCGCAAGAATGCTTTCCCAGCGGTGGGACGGCTTGCGCCGGATTACTACTGCATGGACGGCACCATCCCGCGCCGGGAACTGCCGCGAGTACTCAAAGGCATCAGTGAACTTAGCGAAACCTACGGCTTGCGTGTGGCCAACGTGTTCCATGCCGGCGACGGCAACATGCATCCGTTGATCCTGTTCGATGCCAATCAGCCGGGGGAACTGGAGCGCGCCGAGGCAATCGGCGGGCGCATCCTGGAGCTGTGCGTGGCGGTAGGCGGCAGCATCACCGGTGAGCATGGGGTCGGTCGCGAGAAGATCAACCAGATGTGCGCGCAGTTCAACAGCGACGAGATCACCCTGTTTCACGCCGTGAAAGCGGCTTTCGACCCACAAGGGCTGCTCAATCCAGGCAAAAACATCCCCACGTTGCAGCGCTGCGCTGAATTTGGCGCTTTGCATGTGCACCACGGGCAATTGCCCTTCCCCGATCTGGAGCGTTTCTGATGAGCATGGACTGCGATGTCAGCCAGGACTGGCTGGATCAGGTCAATCAGGCCCTCAAGCACGGCACGGCGCTGCGCATCCAGGGGGGCAACAGTAAAGCCATGCTTGGCCGTAGGGTGGAGGGCGAGGTGCTCGATACCCGCTGCCACCGCGGCCTGGTCAGTTACGACCCGACCGAATTGGTGCTCACCGCCCGAGCCGGCACCCCGCTGGTGGAAATCGAAGCAGCGCTGCACGAGGCTGGGCAGATGCTGCCGTGCGAGCCACCCCACCTGAGCGATGAGGCGACCCTTGGCGGCATGGTCGCGGCCGGGTTGTCCGGGCCGCGCCGCCCTTGGGCAGGAGCGGTAAGAGACTACGTACTCGGTACACGGGTGATCACCGGCCACGGCAAACTCCTGCGCTTTGGCGGCGAGGTGATGAAAAACGTAGCAGGCTATGACGTGTCACGCTTGCTGGCTGGCAGCTTCGGCTGCTTGGGGCTGGTCACGGAGGTATCGTTGAAAGTGCTGCCGCGCCCGCGCCAATGCTTGAGCCTGCGCATGCCGATGAGCCGCCATCAGGCGCTGGCCGAGCTGGCCACGTGGGGCCAGCAACCATTGCCGATCAGCGCCGCCTGCCATGAAGGCGAAACCTTGTATCTACGCCTGGAGGGGGGTGAAGGTTCAGTGCAGTCGGCCTATCGGCGCCTGGGTGGCGAGCTGCTCGATAGCCTGTTCTGGAGCGATCTGCGGGAGCAGCGCCTGGCATTCTTTGATGACCCCGCCCCCCTATGGCGGCTGTCGCTGCCGACCGCCACCGCAGAAGTCGACCTGCCAGGGCCGCAACTGATCGACTGGGGCGGCGCACAACGCTGGCTCAAGTCCAGCGCGCCAGCCGAGCTGATTCGTCAGCAGCTCGCCACGGTCGGTGGTCACGCCACCGGCTATTTCCCAGGTGATGACAGCACGGCACCGCTGCCCGCAGCACTGATGCGCTACCACCGCGCCCTCAAGCAGCAACTCGACCCCCAGGGTGTATTCAACCCTGGCCGTTTGTACCCCGATTTGTGAGCAGCCACCCATGCAAACCCACCTGAGCGATAGCGCCAAGCAGCTGGCCCGTGGCGACGAGGCCGAAAGCATTCTGCGCTCGTGCGTACACTGCGGCTTCTGCACGGCCACCTGCCCGACCTATCAACTGCTCGGCGACGAGCTCGATGGCCCGCGGGGGCGTATCTATCTGATCAAACAAGTACTGGAGGGTGAACCAGCCACCGCCAGTACCCAACTGCATCTGGACCGCTGCCTGAGCTGTCGCAGCTGTGAAACCACCTGCCCATCAGGGGTGCAGTATCACCACTTGCTGGATATCGGCCGCGCCGTGCTGATGCAAAAAGTGCCGCGCCCGCTCGGTCAGCGCCTGCTGCGCTTGGGCCTGCGCGCAGTCGTGCCGCATCCTGCGCTGTTCAAAGCGCTGACCCGCACTGGCCAAGCCTTGCGGCCGCTGCTGCCGGCCAGCCTCAGGTGCAAGCTGCCAGCTCGGGTAGCACCTGCCGGCGAACGGCCAGCGCCCCGTCACGCCCGGCGTGTGCTGTTGCTCGAAGGCTGCGTACAGGCGGCCTTCTCACCCAACACCAATGCCGCCACCGCGCGGCTGCTGGATCGCTTGGGCATCAGCGTGGAGCCAGCCTACCAAGCCGGTTGCTGCGGCGCCGTGGACTACCACCTCGATGCCCACCAACAAGGCCTGCAACGCGCTCGGCGCAACATCGATGCGTGGTGGCCGGCAGTCGAGGCCGGGGCTGAGGCCATCGTGCAAACTGCCAGCGGCTGCGGTGCGTTCGTGCGCGATTATGGCCACCTGCTCAAACAAGACCCGCACTACGCGGCCAAGGCTGCACGGGTCAGCGCACTGTCACGGGACCTGGTCGAAGTGCTTGGCAACGAGCCGCTCGAAAGGCTCGGCCTGTGCCCCGAGCAGCGCGTGGCCTTTCACTGCCCATGCACCCTGCAGCATGCCCTCAAGCTTGGCGGCCAAGTAGAAAGCCTGCTGTCACGCTTGGGCTTCACGCTCACTCCCGTAGCCGATGGGCACTTGTGCTGTGGCTCGGCCGGTACCTACTCGCTGACCCAGCCTGAGCTGTCGCGACAACTTCGCGACAACCGGCTCAATGCGTTGCAAAGCGGCAGACCCCAGGTCATCGTCACCGCCAACATCGGTTGCCAGATCCACCTGCACGCGGCCGCGCGCACGCCGGTCCAGCACTGGATAGAAGTCGTCGAGGCTGCCCTGCAACCGGACATCGATCCCGCTTAGCCAGGCGGTGATCGTCCGCAGGCACCGCGCAGGCTGGATCGCTCGGCCCTCCTCCAACGCCCATCGCCCTCAGAACTTTCCTACAGAAGATGCGGATGTGCCTTACTTGCGGCTGTCAGCCAGTAAAAACATGCTTCAGCCATCGAACCCGAGGAGGCTGCGCATGCACCCAGACACCCGCACCACCGCCGAACTGCGCAGTGCCCTGCGCGAATTGCTGGCTCACGACATCAGCAACCCCGACGACGACCCTCACCTCTCAGGCGTGCTGTTTTTCTGCGCCACCGACGAGCGCACTCGGCAATTGGTCGAACGCATCGAACTACTGGCCAGCGAGATCTTCTTCGACCCCTGCGGGCGGGCCGTCAGCTTCCAGATGCGCGCTGTTGGGGTCAAAGGAGTGTGCATCAAGCAAAAACGCAAGGTCCTGGCAGATGAGACGGTGATACGCATCGCGCTGGGCGCCAAAGGGTACATCACGGTAAGCACCACACGCTTGTGATCCGCTATTCTGAGCGCTCTTGCGCTTGGAAACCGATCATGGAATTGCATATCCGCCTGGACGGCCGCAAAGGCCTGGCCGACCAGCTCTACCAACAGCTACGCGCCGGCATCGATAGCGGCCATCTGGCCGCAGGCACACAACTGCCGCCGACCCGGCTGCTGGCAGCGCAACTGGGAGTGTCGCGCAAAACCGTGGCTGAAGCCTATTCCAGGCTGACCTACGACAACCTGCTCAGCGGTGTGGTCGGCCGCGGCACGTTCATCACGCCTCGCGTACCGCTGCCAAGCGGCGAAGCACGCACGGTGCCACTTGCGGCAGCGGCGACGCTGCAACGCTGGCAGCAACGGGCCACGGTGCTCGCCGGGCGTGGGCAGGAGGCGCCGTCGCGCTACGACTTCGTCGGTGGCGCTTCAAGTAAAGCGCAGTTTCCCTTCGACCAATGGCGTAGCTGCCTGAATTACGCCCTGCGCCGCAGCCAGCGCCATCCTGAGCGGCAGTTCGCTGCCCAGGGTTTGCCCGAACTGCGTGAGGCCATCGCCCACCATATCGCCTATGCGCGCGGAGTACATTGCAGTGCGGCAGACATATTGGTCAGCAATGGCGCACAGCAGGCCCTGGACCTGATTGCCCGTGTGCTGGTCGAGCCAGGTTGCCAAGTGGCCATGGAAGACCCTGGCTACCCACCGGCGCGGCAACTGTTCCTGGCGCAGGGCGCGAAGGTGCAATCCGTACCCGTGGACGATCAGGGCATGTGCGTTTCGCACATTGCCGATGGCACCCGCTTGATCTACGTAACACCCTCGCACCAGTTCCCGCTCGGCATGCCGATGAGCGAGCCTCGCCGCCATGCTCTGTTGGCGCGGGCCGCAGAACTCGGCGCGGTGATCATCGAGGATGATTACGACTGCGAGTTTCGCTACCAGGGCCCGCCAGCCGATGCCCTGCAGCGGCTGGACCGGCACGGGCTGGTGGCCTATGTCGGGACCTTTTCCAAGACCTTGCTGCCAGAACTGCGCCTGGGTTACGCGGTGCTCCCCCCAGCGGTGCTTGGCGCCGCCAGCGTGGCCAAACACCTGAGTGACTGGCATAGCCCGACATTGTTGCAGTGGGCGCTGGCGCGCTTCATAGCCGAAGGCCACCTGAACAAACACATTCGCCGCTGCCACGATATCTACAGCGCCCGCCGGGCACGAATCCTGGCGCGGCTGGACGACGACTTGTCGCCTTGGTTGAGCGCGGTGCCGGCCAGTGCCGGGTTCCACCTGAGCGCCCTTGCCCAGCCAGGTGTAGATATCGGGTTGCTGACCAAACTGGCCCGCAATGTACAGGTTGGCCTGTATTCTCTGGCACCTTTCTTCAGCCAAGCACCGGTACGCCCAGGGCTGCTGATGGGGTTTGGCGCCATCGAATTGCTGGACATCGACCCGGCGTTGGATCGGGTCCGCGACACCCTGCAGATGCTCAGTTGACCTAGGCCACTCGGTCATCCGGCGCGGGTCGCGCCAGCGCCGCTGCGTAGCCACGCGGGGTGAAACGCGCGGTTACCAGCAACATCGCCAGCACCGTGAAGGTCAACAGCGTCCAGGATGCCTGGAAGTCGCCGCTCATATCGCGCAACCAACCGGCAATATAGGGCACGATCCCAGTGATGATGAACCCGATGCCCTGCACGAACGCCGCGAGGCTACCGGCCTCGGCGGGTGCCTTGAGGTGCTCCAGAGTCAAGGTCAAGCTGAGGCTGAAGCAGGCACCCAAGCCGAAACCAATCATCGCCACCCATAGTCCCGTGGCCATGGTCGGCGCCAGCAGTAGCCCAACAAAGCCTGCAAGCTGTACCCCCAGAGCCAGCCAAAGACCTGGGCGGCGGTCGGTGACGCCGCGCAGCAACAAGGGTAAACCCAAGGCACCGCAAACCTGGAACAGGGTCATCAGCCCGACCAGGTCGCCGCCACCTTGCGCTGTACCGCCGTGTTCCAGATGAAAAGCTGGCAGCCAGGCGACCATACTGGTGTAGCCGCCGTTGATCAGGCCGAAATACAGCGCCAGCAACCAGGCCCTTGGAAAGCTGAACCAATGCCCGCTGCGGGCACTGCTGAGCATCGGCACGGGTGACCGAGGGCGCAGCACGGCCCAGGCGAGTATCGCCAGCACCGCTGGAATCGCCCACAGACCAAGCCCGGCCTGCCAATGGCCGAAGTGCTCGCTGACCCGCGGCCCCAGCATCGCTGCCAGACCTCCGCCACTCATCAGCGCCGCCGAGTACAGGCCCATGCACCCAGCCAAACGGGTGGGGAACCAGCGATTGACCAACCCGGGCATCATGCCCTGTACCACCGCCACGCCGACTCCAGCCAGTACCGCGCTGGCAACCAGTGCCCAGGCACTGTCCAACTGCAGCCGCCACAGGCAAGCCAGGGCAATGGCGCTGAGGCCGGCCAGCATACCGCCATGTTCGCTGACCCAGCGTCTTAGCCAAGGTTGCAGCAACGGTATCAGGCCCATGCACAGCACTGGCAGCGCAGTAAGCAGCGCCGCTTGCTGGTAGCCCAAGCCGGTACTGGCACGCATCGGCCCAAGCAACGGCCCGATACTGGTGAGGATCGGCCTCAGGTTCACTGCCAGCACGATCATCAGCAACAGGTTCAACGCCACTCTCATCACACATCCACTCCGCACAAGACCGCCTGATTATCCTGTCTGGGAGGTCAGGGTAGAAATGAAGAGATTGGATGCAGGTCAGTGGCCAGCTGAATAACCCGATTGGCCTCCCGGCAAACCGCGCGATTGGCTATGGGGCATGCAGGCGACGGCGGCTAATGTAGGGCCATGTCCACAACTGACCCCTGGAGCACGTATGAACGACCGTATCGAATGGGCCAAACACTCGCCGCAAGCCTACAAAGCCATGGTCGGGCTCGAGCAGGCTTTGGCCCAGAGCGGGCTGGAAAACACCCTACTGGAACTGGTGCGCCTGCGTGCCTCGCAAATCAATGGCTGCGCCTACTGTGTGAACGTGCATGCCAATGATGCGCGCAAGGCCGGTGAGACCGAGGCGCGCTTGCAAACATTGTGCGTCTGGCAGGAAACCCCTTACTTCAGCGCCCGTGAACGTGCCGCATTGGCATGGCTGGAATGCCTGACCCGGCTGCCCGAGCGTGGTGCGCCACAAGCCGAATACCAGGCATTGCACGCTCACTTCGAACCCACTGAAGTGGTCAACCTGACCTTTGCCATTGCCACTATCAATGCCTGGAACCGCTTCGGCGTAGGGTTCGCGATGGCCCCGGCCTGAGCCGAACCTGAAACCGGCCGTGGGATCGAGGCGCTGCCTTGCAGCGTTCGGCCCCACGAGCGCTCAGGCAAGGGTGCGTCGGCGGCTCAGGCAGGCGTAACCCATCATCAGCACACACAGCAAGGTAACCGCCAACAACCCCACCAGCTCCCGGCTGTAGCGCGCAACCAGCGCAGGGAAACCGGTGAACTCCCGATAGACTCGGATATCCGCTTCGCCCCCGGCGAAGCTCACGCCTATGCCACCTTGACGGATCTGCGAGTAGTCGGCGTCGAAGTACACCCAGACCTTGCACGCGCCGCCCTTTTCGATCAGAGGTATCAGCACCTGGGCTGTGGCCGCTTCGTACAATGTGTCGTTGCCAGCTGCATCACGTACCTGCACCAGGCCTTTGGCTGGTAGACGTACTTTTACCTCACGCACATCGCTGTCACCCAGGTTCTGCAGGTCGATGAGCAATCCGGTGCGATGATCGACCAGGCCGGCTTCGAAGGGCTTGGCAAACAGTTGCGCATAAGGGGCCTGGGCCATTTCGATCAACTTGTCGATCTGGTATTGATTCAACGCGCCGCCACTGATGCTATTGATCCGTGGCTGCAACTGCTCGTACTTGAGCTGGTCATTGGCCTTGCTGATGCGCTCGCTGAACTGGCTGGGATAGGTCAGGTAGGCGTAGGTCAGCGTCGCCTCGAGCCTTGGCTGGTTTGTGACCAGCACATAGGCCACCAGCAAGACCATCAGGCCAAGCAACATGGCAACCAGGGTTTTGCCGATTTTTTCCCAGCTCAAAAGCGTGCTTCCTTCTGTCACGGCATGAACAATCGATCCGGCGCAAAGGGTGACAAGTTCAACGCCGCCAGGCAAGCCCTCGAAGCCACGCTGCCTGCCGACGTGAAACCGCAAATGTGACTGACCTGCCCCAAGCGCCGCCGTAGCCGACGGTTGCCGCGCGCTGCCCGGTGTCTGCTGGCGAATCAGAAGCCGAGTGTTGCCGATAGCAGGTAAGTACGCGGGGTGGCCAGGGTCAAGCCAGGCTCGCTATCGTCCGGCGCGCCCGCCGATGCCCAGTAACGTTTGTCCATCAGATTCTCGACATTGGCGCGCAGGGTGACCTCAGTGCTGTCGAGCTTCAACGCATACCGCGCGCCCACGTCGAATCGTTCCCAGCCGTCGATCCGCTTGCTATTGGCCTGGTCCAGGTACTGGGAGCTGGAATGAATGCCCCGCCCTGTCAGGGTCAAACCGTTGACCCCAGGCACATCCCATTCCACGCCCAGGTTAACGTTGTATCGCGGAGTTGCCGGGGCGCGGTTGCCGTCAAAAGCGCCGTTGACCGTACCGGTCAGCTCGCTGTCGATGAACATCACGCCCCCGAGCACGCGGATACCGTCAAGCGGCTCGCCGAATACACTCAGTTCCACTCCACGATTTTCACGCTTACCGTTGGGGCCGAATACCCGAGACGTGGCATTGGTTTCGTACGCTGGCTGGCGGATGCGGAAGGCACTGGCAGTGAAAGCGACGCGGCCAAGATCATATTTGGCGCCGACTTCGATCTGACGGCTGATGAACGGTGGGAAGATCTGGTCCTCGTTGATCGAAGTCGACGGCGCAATCTTGCCTTGGCTCAAGCCCTCCATATAGTTGGCATAGAGCGAAAGCTGGTCGGTGACCTTGAGCAGCAGGCCAGCGGAAGGCGAAACCTTCTCTTCGTCATACGCTGTAGCGCCCTTGACCCCATCGCTCCAGTCGTCCACCTGCACCCGTTGCCAGCGAGCGCCCAGGGTCAGTAGCAGTCGATCGTCGACAAAGCCAAGTGTGTCGGCCAGCGCAATCCCGGAGAACCGATTTTCGGTGTAAGCCTGACCATCGCTGCGGGTTGGGGTGACCGGTGTTGGGGTAGCGACGGGGTTGTACAGGTTGCTCAGGGCCGTGGCATAGCGTGCGCCGCCGTTGGTGAAGTCCATGTAGAAGTAGCTGGCGGCCAGATTGACTTCATGGCTGACGGGGCCTGTTTGAAACCAGTTGCGCACCCCGGCCATGGCGGTGCGCACCGACTCGTCACGGGTGAAGTCGCGGGGCTGCACGCTGAAGTCACCGGCGTTGTTGATGATCGACACGTTATGGCGCAGGAAATCGTGGTGGCTCTCGCGAGCGCCGACTGCACCGTAGGCCATCAGTGAGTCGCTGATATCGTACTCGGCATTGAATGTGCCGAAGGTGTCGTTGGTGTGCGCCTGGCTCCAGCGCTGCGCATAGTTGTGGCGTACATCGCTGGCACTGGGCACCCTGGCATTGGCCCCGACCAAAACCCGCTCCTGGGGGGCGTCGGTGTCACGCTCAGTGTGGCCCAGGTCTGCCGACAGCCGCAGGCGCTCGCCCCTGAAGTCCAGGCCAAGCACGGCCATTTCGCGGTCCACGCGCTGCTGGCCCCACTCGGTATCGCCGCCCTGCTTCACCCCATTGAAGCGCAGGCCGAACTGCTCACCCTCACCGAATCGGCGGCCAACATCCACTGCACCGCCAACTTGGCTATTGGAAGCGTAGTTACCGGTGAACTCGGTGATCGGCTTGTCGCCAGCGCGCTTGGGGACCACGTTGATGGCGCCACCCACGCTGCCCCGCGGCGAAATGCCATTGATCAGCTGGCTTGGGCCTTTGAGAATGTCGACGCGGTCGGCCATCTCCATGTCGATTGAATAGGTCGGCAGGATGCCGTAGAGGCCATTGTAGGACACATCGCTATTGAACAGGCTCAAGCCACGGATGGTGAACTGTTCGAAGCGGCCGCCCGCCGGGTTGGTCGCACGCACCGAGGGGTCGCTGGCCACTACATCGCTCAAAGTGCGAGCCTGTTGGTTCTTCACCAACTCATGGGTGTAGGTGGTCATACTGAAGGGTGTGTCCATGAAGTCGCGCGCACCGAGCACGCCCTGCGAGCCCTTGCGCGCCACTTGCCCGCCCGCATAAGGCTGGCCGTCGTTGAGCTGGAGCTGGCCGCCGCTGATGTTGGTGGGTGCAATCTCCAGCACACTCGCGTCCTGGGGGGCCGGCACCAGGGTGAACGCCCCCTCGCCTACCGGCTGCAACAGCAGGCCCGTGCCGCGCAGCAATTGCAGGAAGCCTTCGTCGAGGGTGTAACGGCCAGACAGACCTAGGCTTTGCTGGCCACTGACCAAAGTTGGGTCAAGCGACAGGCTCACCCCAGCCTGGTCGGCGAAGCGTGTAAGCGCAGCGCCCAGGCTGCCAGCAGGTACTTCGTAGGTGCGCAGCGCTCGGTCTGCGGCCCATAGTGGTGTGCTGAGCAACAGGCTCATGGCGAACCCGGCACGCAGCAAGTAGCGCGTGGAAAGTGGCATTACAGCAGGCATCGAGAAGGCTCCCTAGTGTTCTTCTACCGGTAATGACCGGTGAGAAGAATAAAGGGGACAGCCTTAGCCACGAATTTCTCGCGCCGTCAGGCTTACCCAGTAACGGGTGTGGGTCTGCACATGCAGTGGAAGGCTGGCAGCCAACAGGGCCAACACCCGGTCGGTATCATCCAGGCGGAAAGTGCCTGTTACCCGCAACCGTTCCAACTCAAGATCCCAACGCAGCACACCTGGGCGATACCGGCGCAGCTCGTTGAGCAGGTCGCCCAATGGCCGATCGTTCAAGCGCAGCACGCCCTCGCGCCAGCCCAGCAGCAAATCGTCTAGGGCCGCAACCCGGCCAGGGCCGTCGGCCCCCACATCGGTTTGCTGGCCCGCTTGCAGCACCACGGCACCGCCACCTAGCGGGTACACCGTGGCCTGGCCTTTGACTACCGAGACTCGGCATGCCTGTTCGAACAGGTGCAGGCAAACGTCAGCGCCACTGATAATTACTTGCCCATAAGGCTGCTGCAGTACTTGGTTGCGCCCCTCGGGCACTGCCAAAGCTACCTCGCCACGCAGCAGTTTCACGCTCGCACCTTCAAGGTTCAGATCGACCGCACTATCGGTGTTCAGTTGCAACACCGCACCGTCACTTAGAACCAGCCGCCTGCGCTCGCCGACCGCCGTGTGCACATCGGCGGTCCATGCCTCTAACGGCAATTGCCGGCTCAGCAACCAGGCCGCGGGCGCCAGGGCGGCTAGGCCCAATGCCTGCTTGAGCAAGGCGCGGCGACTGGCCTGGGGGCGGTCTAGGGTAGCCATGGCCAACTCGGGGGGCAATTGCGAAAAGCGCTGGCGCAACTGCTGCGCTTTTTGCCAGGCCTGTTCATGTTCGCTGCTGCTGCCTCGCCATTGCGCCAGGCGCTCGAGGTCGCTCGGGCTAGCCCGACCGGATTCGAGCAATGCCAGCCAGCAGGCAGCTGCGCGTAGGGCCTCGCGCGTCTGGTTCGAATGCGTGTGCATCACAGCTGAGCCAATAGGCAGTGCTCGTAGGCCTGCGCCATGTAACGTTTGACCGTGCGCTCAGAAACACCCAGACGCTCGGCGATTTCGCAGTAGCCCAGGCCTTCGAGCTGACTCCAGAGAAAAGCCCTGCGCACTGCTGGCTTGAGGCCATCGAGCAGTTCATCCAACGCTTGCAGGGTTTCGAGCAGTATCCAGCGCTGCTCGGGCGACGGCAGACTCTGCTCCGGCAAATGTGCCAGTGCCTCGAGGTAGGCCTTCTCGAGGTTACGCCTTGTGTGAAAGTTGCTGAGCAGCCGTTTGCCTACGGTAAGAAGATAGGCACGGGGTTCGCGAAGCTCGGCCAGGGGCTGAGCGCTAGCGAGCAAGCGCAGGAAGGTGTCCTGGCTGAGGTCTGCGGCATCCCAGGCGTTGCCCATACGTCGGCGCAGCCAGGCCTCCAGCCAACTGCGATGTTCACGGTAAAGATCAGGCAGGCTGTGCTGGGAAGGCGGCGCGGCGTCGACCATGATGAAGCTCGGCAATTGAAGTAAATGGTAGTGATTCTAATTTACTTTAATCGCCGAGCCAATACTGAGCGCAGGTGGGGTATGCCGACCTTAACGGGTCGCCACGACGAATAAGCGTGGGAATGGGAGCAATACCTTGCCGTCGGTCGATAGCGGATAGTCACGCTGCATGGCCTGCAGGTACATCTGCAGAAAATCCACCTGCTCGTCAGCCTCGAGTTTGCTCAAGTACGGCCGCAACGCCGAGCCCTTGAACCACTCCACCACTGCCTCGGCGCCACCCTGCAGCGGATGATGATAGGTGGTGCGCCACACGTCGACCCGTGTGCACAGTGGGCTGAGCAGGTCGTAGTAAAAAGCAGCATTGTGCCGCGGTGGAAGGCTGAAATCGCTGAACTTGCCCGCCCAGGGGCCACGCCCGGCCATCTCGCGCAGCTGCCGATGTGCCGGTTCATCAAGGTTGTCCGGGGTTTGCACGGCCAGGCTGCCGCCTTCGTTCAGCTGGCGCACCAGGTGCGGGTACAGCGAGCCGTGGTCGGGCACCCATTGCAGCGAGGCATTGGCCAGAATGAGGTCCTGAGGCTCTGGGGCGGCCCAGCCAGCGATGTCGGCGATCTCGCAGCGCACCCGCGGAATCAGCAAGCGCTTGCGCTGGCGTGCCTTCTCGATCATGTCGGGGTCGCTGTCCAGCGCGACCACCAGCGCATCTGGACAATGCTGCAACAGCACTTCGGTGGAATTGCCCGGCCCGCAGCCCAGATCGGTGGCATGGCGCACCGGCCTTGGCGGCACGGCGGCCAGCAGGTCGCGCACAGCGCGCGTACGTTCATCTTCGAACAGCGAGTACTGGGTGGCGGACCAGGCCATGGGCGGCTCCTTCTGAGGGCGATGCTGTGAGCATACGCCATGTAGCCAAGCCAATGGGCCTGAACTGTGCGTCTATGCTTGTAGTCATTCCCTGTATGCGCATGCCGATGAAAATCTTTCTGGCTCTGGCCATCGTGGCATTGATTGCCGCCGCCGCACTGCTCGGCTCACCCTGGATGAACCAGCGCTTTCACATGCCGGCAGAAAAACACCAGGCCCAGCAACGCGAAACGGCCGGGTCCACGAGGGAGCCGGCCGCTTCCAACAGCGAGTAAGGCTTAGTGCTGCTGCTTGCCAGAGCGGATCTGGTGGACCACGCCCATCGCTACCACCAGAGCAGCGGCGATGCCGGTAGAGATCACCAGAATCTGGTAGTCAGGCATGAAAGCCATGGTCACCAGGGCAGCGATGATGAAAGCGATCACCAGATAAGTCAGCCATGGGAACAGCCACATCTTAAGGCGCACTTCCTTGCCTTCGGCGATCAGCTTGCGGCGCATGCGCAGTTGCGAGAAGGCGATGACCAGGTACACCAACAGGGCAATCATACCGGTGGTGTTCATCAGGGTTTCCAGCACGTCTTTGGGGCGCAGGGTCTCACTGAAGTTGATCAGCGCGCAGACCACCGCCACCATGCAGGAGCCGATGATGGCGTATACCGGCACACCGGTACCGGCGCGGGTGATCTTGAAGAACGATGGCGCATCACCTCGCTGGGCCAGGGAGAACAGCATGCGCGAAGCAGTGTAATGGCCCGAGATCAGGCAACTGCTCACCGACGTCAGCACCACGAAGTTCATCAGCAGTTCTGCGTGCGGCACACCCAACAGCTCCAGGGTGCGGCGGTACGCGCCGTAGCCGGAAACGCCCAGTTGCGGGTCGTTCCATGGCACCAGGCAGACGATCAGGAAGATCGAGCCCACGTAGAACAGGCACACTCGCCATACCACCGAGTTGGTGGCTTTGACGATCTGGGTAGCAGGGTCCTTGGCTTCGGATGCGGCGATGGTGACGATCTCGGCACCCAGGAAGGCGAACATCACCCCAAGCAACGCACCGATCACGGTGGTGATGCCATTGGGCATGAACCCCTCGGCGGTCAGGTGGGTGATGCCCCGCACCTCACCGAACTGCCAGATGTTCATCACTGCGGCGGTACACACCACCAGGAAGCAGACGATCGCCACGACCTTGATCAGCGCAAACCAGAATTCGAACTCACCGTAGTGCTTGACGTTGAAGAAGTTGACGGTGATCAGCAGCAGTGTGGTGGCCAGCACGAACACGTTGACGCTGACGTCGGGGAAGAAGCCATGGAGGATCTTGCCTGCCACGTACGCTTCCCAGGCCATCAGGATGACCCAGTACCACCAGTACAGCCAGCCGATGGTGAAGCCGGCCCAACGGCCGATGGCACGGTCAGCATAGGTAGAGAACGAGCCGGTGTCGGGCGAGGATGTCGCCATTTCGCCGAGCATGCGCATGATCAGCACCACCAGGATGCCCCCGGCCAGGTAGGCCAGTACGGCCGCTGGGCCGGCGCTGTGGATCACGCTGCCAGAGCCGACGAACAAGGCGCCGCCGATCACCCCAGCGATCGACATCATCGTCAGGTGGCGCGACTTGAGCGAGGCACTGAGCTTGCTCTCGTGCTCGCCTTTGGCGGAGGTGGTTGTGGATGTTGCGTCCATCAGTTGTGTACCCCGTGCTTCTTTTTATCCAAGGAAAACTGTGAAACCCCGATGGCTCTCGGTTTCACCTGTACATCAGTGCTAATGCGGGCAGGATGGTGTGCATAGACACACGCAGGCCTTCCGTGGCGGCCTGCTGACGCGCCCCAGGTGGCACCTGAGGCGAACTGAACATGCTTTGTGTGGCGCTATCTGCAACCTAATGTAAAAATGTCCGGCGTAGAGAGCCATGCACAGTGGCATGAATCTCGCACTGCACTGTACAGGCCGCCAATGCAATACACCCCATTGGCGCCTGGCGTTCCGCACCCTGAAGGCCCCTAATGTTCGAACTACATCCAGACGCTTCCACGCCGTTGGTCAATCAGATCATTGACGGCCTGCGCGAGCTGATCGATAACCAGACCCTCAAGCCCGGCGCCAAGGTGCCATCTATCCGGGCGTTCGCTGCGAGCTACTCGGTGAGTACCTTTACCGTGGTAGAGGCGTACGACCGGCTGGTGGCTCAAGGTCTGCTGGTGAGCAAGGGCAATGCTGGGTTCTTTGTCAATCGGGCCGCAGCGGAACTGCTGGACACTCACAGCGCCGAGGCCGACGCCACTCGACCATCGTTCAACTCCGAATGGTACCTGCAGCAGATCTTCGAAACCCGCCAGCTGCCGTTCAAACCTGGTTGTGGCTGGCTGCCCAATGAATGGATGTACGAGGAAGGTTTGCGCCGCGGCCTGCGTCAGGTGGCCGGCAGCCCGCTGGAACTTTCAGGCTACGGCGACCCGATGGGCCTTCCAGAGCTACGGGCGCTGACGGCGCAGAACCTGCAGCAGGAGCTGTCGATCGTCTGCAACCCGGCGCAGCTGATGTTGACCCACGGTGCCAGCCAGGCACTGGACCTGGCCGTGCGCACCTTGGTAAGGCCGGGTGATGTGGTGCTGGTGGACGACCCAGGCTACCCCAATCTGATGAGCATCTTGCGTACCCAAGGGGCAACACTGGTCGGCGTGCCACGCACCCCGAACGGCTATGACCTCAATCAGCTGGAACAGCTGCTGACGCACCACCGCCCTACCGCGTTCTTCACTCAGCCGCACCTGCATAGCCCGACCTGCTCACGCACCCCGCTGCCACAGCTGCACCGCTTGCTGCAGTTGGCCAGCCAACACGGCTTCCGCCTGGTGGAAAACAACCTGTATGCCGACATGGTCGCCGAGCCGCAACCCTGCCTGGCCAGCCTCGACCATCTGCAGCAGGTGGTGTACGTGGGCAGCTACTCAAAGAGTATTTCGCCCAATGTCCGGGTCGGCTATTTGCTGGCCAACCCGCAGTTGTCACAAAACTTGCTGCACCTGAAGATGCGCTCGGGGCTGACCACCTCCCAAGTGATGGAGCGCGTGGTGTATGCCGCGATCATCGACGGGCGTTGGCGCAAGCACCTCAAGCGTCTGCGCCAGCGGCTGGCCGACGCGCATCAGGCCGTTGGCCGGCATTTGCATCGGTTGGGCTTCGAGCTGTTCACCGAATCGGATGAAGGCATGTACATCTGGACCCGGCATCCGGCCATTTTGGACAGTGCTGCTTTGCTGGACGATGCCTTGGAGAAAGGCATCATGCTCGGGCCCGGGCAGTTGTTCATGGTCGATGCCCAGGCCACCGGGTGGATGCGGTTCAATGTGGCGTTCAGTACGGATCCGGCGATGTGGGAGCTTTTGGAGAAAGTGCTGGTCAAGCATGTGAGGCGCGGTGGGGCAAGGTAGCAGCCTTTGCCAAATGGTGCCCACAGCCAGTTGAGCTGTTCAGCCGAAACCAGCAAAAAGGGCGGCACTGCCGCCCAGTAATCAGCAAATGTTTCAGGAGCTGTTAGGTTGCCGATTATCGCCAGTCAGCCTTTTGCGCAAAGAACGCCCGCGCATTCGCCTCCAAACTCTCCAGGTGATACCCCCCCTCCTGCACAATCACACATGGCAAACCCAACGC
This sequence comes from Pseudomonas sp. KCJK9000, assembly GCF_046230725.1. Lineage (NCBI taxonomy): Bacteria > Pseudomonadati > Pseudomonadota > Gammaproteobacteria > Pseudomonadales > Pseudomonadaceae > Pseudomonas > Pseudomonas sp. KCJK9000. The sequence goes on from NZ_JBJJLN010000003.1 coordinate 154,313, forward strand.
CCGAATCCGCTCACCCAATGCCGCAAACCCCTGCGTCGTCACCGCCACCTTGCTCTGCGGATCCAGCTCATAGATATCGAACCCAAGTGACAACACCAGCACCTGGGCACCAAAATCCTTCACCGCATCCAGCGCAATCTGCAACTGCCCCATGAAGTCTGCCTCGCTAGCCCCGTGCGCCATCGGCAGGTTGAGGTTGTATCCCGTCCCCGCCCCCCTGCCGCGCTCGTCCTCGAACCCGGCAACTGCAGGGTAGAAGTTGGTCGGGTCACCATGGGTCGACACGTACAGCACATCGTCGCGTTCGTAGAAGATCTCTTGAATCCCCTGCCCGTGGTGCATGTCGGTATCGAGTATCGCTACGCGGCTGTAGCGGCTGCGCAGGGCCTGGGCCGCCACGGCAGCATTGTTGATGTAGCAGAATCCACCCGCCGCATCCAACCGCGCATGGTGCCCTGGTGGCCGGCACAAGGCATAGGCCGCCGGCTCACCATCGAGAATGGCCTTGGCGGCAGCCACTGCGCTCTGCGCCGACCAGTAGGCCGAACGCCAGGTATTTTCCCCTATCGGGCAGCTGCCATCCGCCAGATAGCGCCCAGCCTGGGCGAGGATGCCGCGCAGGGCGTTGGGCTCGCGCACGAAGATGTTGGACATCACCTCTTCGCCCCAGTCCTCGGGCACTTCCTTCCAGCGCGCATGGGCCTGTTCGAGAAACGCCAGGTAGGCCTGGCCATGGACTGCCTTCAGCGGCTTGAGGCCTGCGTCTTCGGGCTGGCGGATGTCAAAATCCAGGTTCTTGACGGCGTGGAGCAGATGCCGGGCACGGTCGGGGACTTCCTGTGGGGTACGCATGGCGCCGCGCGAGTAGTAGCTGCGCGGATGGTGCAACAGCTGTTCGGGGTGAAAGTAGCAACGCATCAGGCTTCTCCTTGTGCGACCTGGCCGGCGCGGGCCAGCACGGCATTGAGCAGCACGTCGACACCCTGGCGGGCATGCTCGGGCAAGACGTCTTCGGCTTCGTTGTGGCTCAAGCCGCCGACGCAGGGGATGAACACCATCGCCGTCGGGCAATAGCGGGCCAGCAGGATGGCGTCGTGGCCCGCACCGCTGACGATGGTCTGTTGCGCGTAGCCCAGGCCGTCCACCGCCTGCTGCACGGCGGCCACGCAGTCAGGGTCGAACGGGGTGGCCGGGCTGGCCCAGTGGCGCTCGATACGAACCTGCAAGCCGCGCTGGCTGGCGATGGCCTGTAGCTTCAAGGCCAGGTCGCGCTCCATGGCCTCGATGGCGTCATCGCGGTGGTGGCGCAGGTCGACGGTAAAGCGCAGCACACCGGGGATGGTATTGCGCGAGGACTTGGCGATCGTCAGTTCACCCACGGTGGTCAGGCCGTGCGGCGCATGATCAGCCGCCAACCGCTCGACCGCTTGGATCATCTGCGCAGCACCGTAGAGAGCGTCCTTTCGCAGCGGCATCGGTGTGGTACCGGCGTGAGCGGCCATGCCTTGGACTGTGACGTCCAGCCAGCGGATAGCCTGTCCACCACTGACCACACCGATGGCCTTGGCATTGTCTTCAAGGATCGGGCCTTGTTCGATATGTGCCTCGAAGTAGGCATCGACCTGGCCGCCCAGCGGGCGCTGACCGGCATAGCCGGTGCGCTGCAACTCGTCGGCGACGCTGATACCATCGGCATCACGTATGGCCAGCGCCTCCTCCAGGGCCAGGGTGCCGGTGAACACCGCCGAGCCGAACATGGCCGGGGTGAAGCGGGCGCCCTCTTCGTTGGTCCACACTGCGATTTCCAGCGGCTTGCGGGTGTGGATGTTCAGGTCGTTGAGGCGGCGCACCACCTCAAGGCCAGCCAGCACCCCATAGACACCATCGAAACGGCCGCCTTCGGGTTGGGTGTCGAGGTGGCTGCCCATCATCACCGGCGCGGCGCCCGGGTCGCTACCGGCGCGACGCGCGAACAGGTTGCCGATGGCATCCACCGACAGCGTCAGGCCCGCCTCGCGGCACCAGTGGCTGAACAGTTCGCGACCGGCTTTGTCTTCGTCGCTCAGGGCCAGGCGGCAGCTGCCGCCACGGGCCGTGGCGCCGATTTCGGCCATGGCCATCAGGCTAGCCCACAGGCGTTCGCCATTGCTTTTCAACATGTGCGGGTACTCCAGAATCAGGTGGATCGATCAGACCAGCCCTAGGCGCTGGCTACGGGCGTACTGACGCGCCAGGGCGAGCACGCAGACCAGCGAAAGGGTGGCGATCAGCGTGTAGAACACGGCCATCGGCCACCATTGGCCAGTGAAACTGTGGGCCAGCCAGGTACCGATCACCGGGGTCAGGCCACCGGCAAGGGCACCGCATACCTGGTAGGCCAGTGAAATCGCGGTATAGCGCACCCGGGTTTCGAACATGCCGCTGACATAGCCGGCGATCACCGCGTAGAACGACGCCATGCACGCTGCAGCCAAGGCGATGCCGAGCACGATCAGCGGGCCTTGGCCGGTGCTGACCAGCACGAACATCGGGTACGGCGAGGCCATTGCCAATCCTGCGACCAAGGCCAGGAAGCGGGTGGCACCAAGCTTTTCCGACAGCCAGGCGGCCAGCGGCTGCACGCAGAACTGGATGACGGCCACGAAGAACAGGCATTCGAGGATCAGCGAGCGCTCAAGGTGCAGTTGCTGGGTGGTGTAGCTGATCATGAAGGTGTTGGTGAAATAGACCCCAGCGATACCCAAGGTATTGGCACCCATGCAAAGCAGCAGTGGGCGCCAGGCGGTGCGCAGCACCTCCAGTACTGGCGCCTGCTCGGCGAGTTTGGCTCGGGCCGCCTGCTCGCGGCTGGCGATGAATTCTGGCGACTCGTTGACCCCTAGGCGAATCGCCAGGCCCACCAGCAGCAACAGAGCGCTGGCCAGAAACGGCACACGCCAGCCCCAACTCATCAATTCTGCTTCTGGCAGGCGAGTCACCGCACCAAATGCCAGCAGCGACAAGATCAGGCCTGCCGGGCTGCCCAGCTGGGCGAACGAGGCGAAGAAATTACGCCGGCCCGTCGGCGCATGTTCGCCAGCCATCAACACCGCCCCGCCCCACTCGCCGCCCACGGCGATGCCTTGGACCACGCGCAGGATGATCAGCAGCACCGGAGCGGCAGCGCCGATCTGCGCATAGGTCGGCAACAGGCCGATGCACACGGTGACGATGCCCATCATCAACAGGGTGATGACCAGCGACTTCTTGCGGCCAATGCGGTCGCCCATGTGGCCGAACACGATGCCGCCCAGTGGCCGGGCAAAGAAGCCCACGGCGAAGGTGCCGAACGCGGCCATGGTGCTGAACAGGCTGTTATCGGAGGGGAAAAACAAGGCACCGAACACCAGGGCGGCAGCGGTGGCGTAAATGTAAAAGTCGTACCACTCGATCATGGTACCGATGAATGCGGCGGCGGCAGCACGGCGCGGTTGGGGCGAAGCGGCGGGCTTCATGGGGGGCTCCTTTGCTTGTTTTTTTGGCAGGAGTTGACGGGGGTCACGGTGACGCTCTGGTGGCGCTTGGGCTTGCGGCCGGTGTTGGGTGCTTTCGGGGTGAGCTCGCTTGCGCTACAGCGGGCTCGGGGCTGACTCGCGAAGCATCCAACACCAAGGCCACAGGCCTGAATGACTATGATTTATCGTGCTGAGGCTATGATTAGTCAATTTTCTATTTATTATTCGCATTATTAGCCCTGTTTATCATCGAGTCTGCCATGCCCGACCGTCTACTCAACGACCGTCTCGATTGGAACCTGCTGCGCACCTTTCGCGTCATCGGCCAAGAGCTGTCCATCAGCCGTGCCGCCGCGCGCCTGCACCTGACTCAACCTGCCGTCAGCCAGGCGCTCAAACGCCTTGAAGAGCAGCTTGGGCGCCAGCTTATCGCTCGCCGAGGCCCACGCTTTGTATTGACCGAAGTGGGCGAGCAGCTTTTTCAACTGGCCGGCGAGGTCTACGGCCAAATGTCACAAATCGGCGGCCTGCTGGAGCAGCCGGCCGATGAACTGGTGGGCAGGGTGCGCTTGCTGATGATCAGCCGCATCGTCAGCGCGCGCTTCGATGACATGCTTGCGGATTTCCACCGCCAGCACCCCAGGGTCGATCTGGAAATCGATGTGATGCGCAGCTCCGACATCGTCGCTGCCCTACAGGAGAAGACCGCCACCGCCGGGCTGAGCCTCTATCGCCGACCGCAGCCACGGCTGGAGCAGCGGCTATTCCTGCGCCAGCGTTATGCGTTTTTCTGCGGCAAGCATCACGCGTTGTTCGGCCAGCCTGAGGGCAACCTGCAGCGGGAGAATTTCGTTAGTTTCACCAGCGACCAGATCGGCGGGATGCTGTCGCCGCTCGCCATCTTCCGCGATCAGCAGGGCTTTTCCGGGCGGATCGTGGCGTCTTCGCCAAGCCTTGAAGAAGTGCGGCGGCTGGTGATTGCCGGGTTCGGCATCGGTTGCCTGCCTGAGCATGTGGTGGCAGCGGATGTAGCGGCTGGTTTGCTGTGGAAACTACCACCGGTGGAGGGCATCGCCGATGTGGATATCCACTTGTTGTGGAACAAAGACCAAAGGTTGAGCCGCGCCGAAGTGCTGTTCATCGAGGCGCTGCAGCACAGCCTGATAGAAGCCAATCCTTGAGCCATCCGCAACACTGCACACCGCCAATCCGGCTGAACTTGGATCCACTTGGTCAAAAGAGTATGCTGGCGAAGTAGCCAATTGCCATCATCCAGTTACCCGTCGTAGCTGGTGTTCAAGGACGAAGCTCTGTGCCCAGCCATCCAACCCGCCACACCATCGCCAGACAATGGCAGCTGCTCAAACTGCTCCCCGACCGCCATCCCGGAATGAGCTCCACGCAGTTGCAGGCCGCGCTGGCACGGGCTGGGCACAAGACCAGCAAGCGCACCGTGGAGCGCGACCTCAACGAGCTGGCAATGCTGTTCCCGCTGCACTGCAATAGCAAAGGCATGCCTTACGGCTGGTATTGGCAGCCCGGCCTTAGCTTGAACGGCGCAGAGCAGCTACAGCCGGACGCGCTTTGCCCATCCCAGCAGATCGAGCTGCATGCCTGGGTCGATGATGGCTTGGCCCGTCGCCTGGAAGGCCAGCCGCTGTCCGCTGACATGCATCTTGACCACCAAGATGAAGGCGGAGCAATGCTCGCGGCCACGGTCCAAGACAGCCGAGCGCTGATGGGCTGGCTGCTCTCCCAGGCCAGCTCGATCAAGGTGAAAGCGCCAGAAACGCTGCGCCTGTCATTGATCGCACAGCTTCGCCAGAGCCTGGCCCTGAACGACGAAGGGCATTGAGCGCTTGGGTTGCCCCCAGGTGCTACTGCTCGGCCAGCGCAGTGAAATGTCATACAGCACGAACCGTACACCCTTACGGTGAGGGGCTAGCGGCATCACTAGCATTGGCACTCCTTCGATCAAGCGAGTGCCATTTCCATGTTCATGAACCCTTCCCGCTACCCCGCGCTGACGCTGTTGTGCGCCAGCGTGTTTGCAAGCCCAGCACTGCTGGCCATGCCCCTGACCCGCGATAACGGCGCGGCGGTGGGTGAGAATCAGCATTCCCTGACCGCAGGTGCCGCCGGCCCGACCTTGCTGCAGGATGTGCAACTTATCCAGAAGCTGCAACGATTCGACCGCGAACGGATACCCGAGCGTGTGGTGCATGCCCGTGGTACGGGGGCCCATGGCGAGTTCACCGCCACTGAAGACCTGTCTGCACTGACCACAGCGCCGTTATTTACCCCAGGTGAAAAAACGCCAGTGTTCGTGCGCTTTTCGTCGGTAGTACACGGCCTGCACTCGCCGGAAACCCTGCGCGACCCGCGCGGTTTTGCCACCCGCTTCTACACTTCGGCGGGCAACTGGGACCTGGTTGGCAACAACTTTCCAACGTTCTTTATCCGCGACGCCATCAAATTCCCGGACATGGTCCATGCCTTCAAGCCAGACCCGCGCAATAACCTGGGCAACGATGCCCGGCGCTTCGACCTGTTCTCGCACATGCCAGAGGCCACTCGCACCCTGACTTTGCTGTACTCCAACGAAGGCACACCGAAAAGCTACCGATACATGGATGGCAACAGCGTCCATGCCTACAAGTTCGTCAACGCCCAGGGCGAGCCCACCTACGTGAAGTTTCGCTGGAAGAGCCTGCAAGGCCGGGAAAACCTCGACCCCAAGGCTGTTGAACAGATCCAAGGCAAGAACTTCAGTCACATGACCGAAGACTTGGTGGGCGCCATTGCCACTGGCGACTACCCCAAGTGGGACCTGTACATCCAGACACTGCGCCCCGAGCAGCTGGGCGATTTCGATTTCGACCCGCTGGATGCCACCAAGATCTGGCCTGACGTGCCCGAGCGTCGGGTTGGGCAGATGGTGCTCAACCGTAATGTCGGAAACTTTTTCCAGGAAACCGAGCAGGTCGCACTGGCACCTTCGAACCTGATCAAGGGCATCGAGCCCTCCGAAGACCGGTTGTTGCAGGGCCGGCTTTTCGCCTATGCCGACACCCAGATGTACCGTGTAGGTGCCAACGCCGGTAGCCTGCCGATCAACCAGCCACGGGTGCGGGTCAACAATGGCAATCAGGACGGTGCGCTGAACCCCAATCGGACCCGCGACATGGTCAACTACCAGCCCAGCCGCCTACAGCCGCGCAGCACAAGCGACTCGGCGCGCCACAGCCAACTGGCCTTGAGCGGCAGCACTCAGCAACAGGGGATCAGCCGCGAGCAGAACTTCAAGCAGGCCGGTGAGCTTTACCGCGCCTATTCGAAAAGCGAGCAACGCGACCTGGTCAACAGCTTTGGCCAATCGCTGATGGCTGCCGATGACCAGAGCAAGCACATCATCCTGTCATTCCTGTACAAAGCCGATGCCGACTATGGTGCTCGGGTAGCGAAGGTAGCTGGCGGCGACTTGAAGCGGGTCAAGATGTTGGCAGCAGACCTGCAGGACTGAGCTCAGCAGCCCCTGCCAAACGGGTCCGGTAACTGCCGGGACTGTACCCGGTCCACTTCTTGAACGCTCGGTGGAACGCGCTGGGCTCCTGAAAACCTGCCTGCTCGGCAATTTCAGCGATGCTCAGCGTACCGTCGCGCAGGCGCTCGAAAGCCATTGCGCGGCGCACTTCATCCTTGATCTGCTGATAGGAGCGCCCTTCTCGCTCGAGCTGGCGGCGGAAGGTGCTGGCACTGACCCCTTGCTGCTCGGCCATGACTGCCAATGTCGGCCATTGCCCATAGTGCCGGGCGCGCAAGTGCCGGTAGACCTTGGCTACCAGGCCACTGTTATTGCGAAAACGAATGACCAGGCCTTGTGGCGCACTGCGCAAGAAGGTCTTCAACGCTGGTAGGTCTTGTATCACGGGCAGGCGCAGCCATGCACTGTCGAACTCGACCTCGGTGCGCCCACTGCCCAGGCGCAGGTCCGGCCCCCACAGCAGCGCGTCATCGTCCTGGGGCGGGCGCGCCACTGCCAGCTCGGTGCGGTCGATGCTGATGCGCCGCCCGGCCAGCCAGCACAACAGCCCGATCACCAGCACCAGATAGGTTTCCTCGGCGTACACCCGGGTCAGCGGGTCGGTGATCTGCGATTGCACACTGATCACCGCGCGCCCTGCGCGCAGCGTCAGGCTGCCACGCAGGTCGCGAAGGAACAGGGCAAAGCCGCTCATGCACTGGCGCAAGGCCTTTTCCAGGTTCGGCTCATGAATCAAACCACGGCAGATCAGGGCAAAGCTGCCCAGCGGCATGCCGTGGCTATCCAAGCGAAAGAACTCGTCGCCCAGCAGCTCGATCATTTCCAACCACAGGCGAGCGAAAGCCTTGGCCGGCACCCGCCCTTGTGGCTGGCCAAGCACGGCAGGGTCGATGCCCACATCCCGCAGGCGGGCCTGGAGCAGTTCAGGTTGGTCGCGCAAGGCGTGCAGCATGGCATTGAGAAAATACACCGCGACCGTATCGCTATCGCGCATCGCGCAATTCCCTGTCTATGCTGAGTGGCAAAAAATGCCAGGTTGACTGAACAGATCCGGCATAGGCCGCGACGCAGCCTTTGCCTAGACTCGGACCCACCTCGGGGGCCGCCGGCCATTCTCGCAGAGCCTGGCCCACCCCCGCCATGCCTTCGCAATCGGAGCTTCTATGAGTAGCGCAGAAATCTACGTCGTCAGTGCCGTGCGAACCGCCATCGGCGGTTTCGGTGGTAGCCTCAAGGAACCCGCGGTTGGCGGGGCTGGCCCCGCCGCAAGCCCCCGCCCCCGTGGGGGGTGGGGGGGCGGGGCCGCGCGGAGCCGGGCCGTCGTAAATGGCACAGCCAGTCCCCCGCGCCCCCCCCGCGCCGCTCCGTCCCGGGGGGGGG